>NZ_JBISHB010000045.1:0-56443 GCF_045064175.1 Pseudoalteromonas sp. Ld20 | reverse complement strand
ACCGTGGCGCAAACACAACCCGCGCTTTATAAAGACGGTGTTGAGCGTAATAGCTCGGGTGCTATTGCAGGCTCTGATCTAACGGATACAGTGACTGTTGTGCTGACGACAAGCAACGAGCTTGTTGACTTCACAGAGCAAAACCCAGATACAGCAAGCGTGTCAGGCCGTGTGTACTTCGATGAAAATCAAGACGGCACCATTACAGGTAACGACACGTTATTAGCGAATGTCGATATTACCTTAACGGGTAAGGATATCTTCGGAACTGACATTAACCTGACAACGCAAACAAGCGCGCAAGGTGAATACACGTTTGAGAATTTATTTGCCTCAGATGCCAATGGATACACCGTGGCGCAAACACAACCCGCGCTTTATAAAGACGGTGTTGAGCGTAATAGCTCGGGTGCTATTGCAGGCTCTGATCTAACGGATACAGTGACTGTTGTGCTGACGACAAGCAACGAGCTTGTTGACTTCACAGAGCAAAACCCAGATACAGCGACTATTTCAGGGCGTGTGTATTTTGATGCAAACCAAGATGGCACCATTGCTGATAACGATAAGTTACTTGCTGGCGTAGCGATTACCTTAATAGGTAAAGATATCTTCGGGACTGACATTAACCTGACAACGCAAACAAGCGCGCAAGGTGAATACACGTTCGCTGATTTATTTGCCTCAGATGCCAGCGGTTATACCGTTACGCAAACACAACCTGCGCTTTATAAAGACGGTGTCGAACGTAATACTTCAGGTGCGATCACCGGTTCAAATGTAACGGATACAGTTACCGTTGTGCTTTCAACAAGCAATCAGCTAGTTGACTTCACAGAGCAAAACCCAGATACAGCAAGCGTGTCAGGCCGTGTGTACTTCGATGAAAATCAAGACGGCACCATTACAGGTAACGACACGTTATTAGCCAATGTAGATATTGCCCTAACAGGTAAAGACATCTTCGGAACTGACATTAACCTGACAACGCAAACAAGCGCGCAAGGTGAATACTCGTTCGCGAATTTATTTGCTTCAGATGATAATGGTTACACCGTAACGCAAACGCAACCTGCGCTTTATAAAGACGGTGTTGAGCGTAACAATACAGGCATGATTGCAGGCTCTGATCTAACAGATACGGTTACCGTTGCGCTTTCTACAAACAATCAGCTTGTTGACTTCACAGAGCAAAACCCAGATACAACAACTATTTCAGGGCGTGTGTATTTTGATGAAAACCAAGATGGCACCATTGCTGATAACGACACGTTATTAACGAATGTCGATATTACCTTAACGGGTAAGGATATCTTCGGTTCAGACATTAACCTGACAACGCAAACAAACGCGCAAGGTGAATACACGTTTGAGAATTTATTTGCCTCAGATGCCAATGGATACACCGTGGCGCAAACACAACCCGCGCTTTATAAAGACGGTGTTGAGCGTAATAGCTCGGGTGCTATTGCAGGCTCTGATCTAACGGATACAGTGACTGTTGTGCTGACGACAAGCAACGAGCTTGTTGACTTCACAGAGCAAAATCCAGATACAGCGACTATTTCAGGGCGTGTGTATTTTGATGAAAATCAAGACGGCACCATTACAGATAACGACAAGTTACTAGCCAATGTAGACATTACCTTAACAGGTCAAGACATCTTCGGGAGTGACATTAACCTGACAACGCAAACGAATGTGCAAGGTGAATACACGTTTGCTGATTTATTTGCTTCCGATGCTAATGGGTACAACGTGACGCAAACACAACCTGCACTTTATAAAGACGGTGTTGAGCGTAATAGCTCAGGTGTTATTGCAGGCTCAGACACCAGCGATACTGTAACGGTGCAATTAATTGCTAACGAAAATCAGTTAATTGATTTTACCGAAATGGCAAAAGATGATGCGCGCATAGCTGGTTTTGTATTTAGCGATGAAAATATGGATGGGCTACGTCAATCGAACGAGCAAGGCATTTCAGACGTTGTTATTACTCTTGCTGGGCAAAACATTTATGGTAATGCTATTAATGCAACAGTATTAACAAATGCGCAAGGCGAGTTTGCTTTTGTTGGATTATCAGCGAGTGACGTACGAGGTTATGTGGTTAAGCAAGTTCAGCCAGAAAACTGGTTAGACGGTTTAGAATCACTTGCAGGCCGTGTTGTGAATTCGCAAAGTATTAACGATAAATTTACTGTGACTCTAAGTGCGTCTGAGCAGTTAACTGCGCTTGGATTTGCAGAATTAGCATCAGCAAGCTTATCGGGCTATGTTTTTGTTGATACGGATAAAAATAACATCAGAACAGCCCAAGATTTAGCGATTGAGGGTGTTGAGTTAACGGTTTCGGGGCGTGATTATAATAACAACCCTGTAACCCAGTCAGCGACTACCGATAGCTTAGGTTTGTATGCATTTAAAAACTTAGCGCCAAGTAATGAGCAAGGTTATCAGATCCAACAAACACAGCCGAAGAACTACATTGATGGCTTTGAAAGTATTGGCCAAGATGTTATCGGAAGAAGTGATCAGAGCGACATAATTACTGCTATCAATGTTAAGCCGTCACAAGAAAGCAAAGAGTATAACTTTGCAGAAAATTACGGTTTATCAGTTAAAGGTCGTGTGTTTATTGACCATGATGATGACGGTTTCTACCCTGTCTTAGCTGATAGTTCAGCTCAACAAAGTATTGCTTTAGCAAACGTTGAGATCACGCTATCAGGTAAAGATTATCGTCAAAACGATATTCTGCAAACGGTCATGACCAATGAATTTGGCTATTATGAATTCCCTGAATTGTCTCCAAGTAATGAACAAGGTTACACACTTGAGCAACAACAACCTAAAGACTACCTCGATGGGTTAGAGTCAGCACAAGGTGAAGTAATTGCGGACTCTAGAGGGTCAAATATAATCGTTGTAGGTCAACTACAAGGAACGGGAGAAGTCGGCTACTTTGACTTCGCTGAATTACCAGCTTCTTCGTTAGCAGGTAAAGTATGGGTTGATGCGAATGAAAGTGGCACTTTAGATGAGCAAGAAACACTGCGTATTCGTGATGTAACCGTCACGCTAACAGGTGTCGCACTTGATGGTGAAAATGTCACTCGCGTGACGAAAACCAATGAGCAAGGTCAATACACCTTTGATTCATTAAAGGCAGGAACTTACGCAATTACGCAAACACAACCAAGTGCTTGGCTAGATGGTAAAGAGCAGTTAGGTTCTCTATCAGGTGTAATTGCAAATGACAACTTTAGTGAAATCCAACTTGAACTTGGACAACAAGGTAACGATTATAACTTTGCTGAGACAGGCAGCTATTTATCAGGAACTGTTTACGTTGACTTAAATGATAATGCAACGCAAGAAGACAACGAAATTGGTATTGCACAAGTGCAAATGCACATCGAAGGTATTGATTTAGATGGGCAAGCAGTAGTAAGAATGACAACTACTGATACCTATGGTCGTTATCAATTTAAGCACCTTCCATTATCAGATGTTACAGGTTTCACTATTACGCAAACGCAACCAGAACAAACCCAAGATGGTAAAGATTCAGCGGGTTCATTAGGGGGTGTTGTTGCGCAGCAAATTGGTGCTGATGAAATTAAAAACATCAATATCAATGAGCATATCACCCTGGCGACAGAGTATAACTTTGGTGAGCAATTAACCAACCCTGCATCTATCAGTGGTTCTGTATGGCAAGATAACAACCACAACCGAGCTGATGATGATAATAACGGTAAATCAGGATGGTTAGTTGAACTCTTAGCAGATCCGCAAACAGGCGAAGCTAATCCGCTTGAGGCTGAACCATTAATTGTGGTTCGCTCGAATGAGCAAGGTGATTATACTTTCGCAGGTTTACCTGTAGGGGTATATGAAGTGCGCTTTAGACACCCTCAAGGTGGCGTGATCTACGGAATACCGGTATCAAATGATGCTGACACATCAACTGATAAAGGCACCATTTTGAATATTATTCTCAGTGCCGGAGAGCAAGTGGTTGAGCAATCTCTGCCAGTTGATCCGTCAGGTATTGTTTATGATTCACGTTCAAGAGAGCCAATCAAAAACGCCAAGGTTAGCATTACAGGGCCTGCTGGGTTTGAACCTGATTTACACCTAGTTGGTGGTCTTGATAATGTTGAGCAAACAACAGCAGATGATGGTTTTTATCAATTCTTATTATTTGCAAATGCGCCGGTTGGAGAGTATCAACTCGCGGTAACAGCACCGGTTGGTTTCTTGCAGGGCGAGTCAAAATTGATCCCCGCATGTACAGCGCGCTTAGAAGTTAGTGCTCAATCGTTACCAGTATTGGTTCATCAAACCAATAAAGCGCCAGTGGCTTCTTCTGCAATTCATGATGCGGCAAGTTGTCCTACCCAATCTAGCAATGTGGCACAAAGTAATGCGTCTACACAGTACTACACGCGTTTTTATATCAATCCACAATTACCATCAGCAAACGTGGTGAATAACCACATACCAGTAGATGGTTACGGTGATGATTTAGTGCAAGTGACTAAAACAGCCCTTAAACAAGATGTGGTTGTTGGTGAAATGGTGCCGTATGAGATTGTTATTTTTAACCGCTCAGACAAAGTATTACAGCCGGTTAGCTTTATTGATCAGCTTCCAGCGGGTCTAAAGTATGTCATTGGTAGTGCACGTATTGATGGTATTAGCATTGAACCTCGCGTGTTCGGTAGACAGTTGATTTGGCCAGTTCGCGAATTACTGCCTCAACAAACAGTAAGCATTCAGTTACTCACTGTTGTAGGAGCAGGCGTTAGCGAAGGCAAATACATAAACCAAGCATGGGTTGAATACACAGGCTCTGGCGATCAGGACAATCCAGATGACGGTGGCACGCCAGGTGGCGGCGGTAAACCAGGTGATGAAATTCCTAAAGGAAAGCGCGTTTCAAATATTGCGATTGCAAGTATCCGCGTTATTCCAGACACCATCATGGATTGTAGTGACTTAACTGGCCAGGTGTTTGATGATCACAACCGCAATGGCATACAAGAGCAAGGTGAAACTGGTTTACCTGGCGTGAAGCTAGCCACAGCTCAAGGTTTGTGGATCACCACAGATCAGCATGGCCGCTATCATTTAGCGTGTGCAGATGTGCCGCATCAAGCGCGTGGTAGTAACTTTATCATCAAGGTTGATGTGCGCAGTTTACCATCAGGGTATCGAATCACATCTGAAAACCCGCGTGTAGTTCGTTTAACACGAGGAAAAAATGTAACGGCTGACTTTGCAGCGAGCATCCATCGTGTTGCACGTGTACAGCTGAGTCAAAGTGCGTTTGATGAGCAGGGATTAATTGCCACGCATAGACAGCAATTGGAGCAATTACTAACTGTTATTGTGGAACAGCCAATTACAGTCAGGGTGGCTTATCAATTGGCCGAAAATGAAAATATACGTCAAGCAAAGCAACGTATTGCTGAACTTAATCAATGGTTTATTGCTCAGTGGAACAATTCAAATACTGAGCATGAGCTTACCCTAGAGGCGGAAGTTGTCGAATATGTTTTACCGCAAGAAGTTGTTACAGAGGGGCGTAAAAATGACTAAGTCACATAAATTTACGCCAATATCATTAACACTCGTTACGTTATTTGGTTTATCACCTGTAGCAAAAGCGGCTGGGATCACAAACGGCCTGAGCAATGATCAAGTACGCGAAAATAGCTACCACAGTAATACTGAAGAAGTGATAGTACAGAGGCACTTTGTACTTCATGCTTTGCCTGAAATAAAGCCGACTACAACACAGCTTAGTGAAGTAAAGCAAACTCCTGCAAGTGCTGAATTCGTTAAGGATTCAGCAATCCGCTTTGTTTCTGGTAAGCACTTTTTAACGGGCTCAACCAAGCAAGAAATGGATCGAATTATTGATTTTTTGCAGGGTAAAAAACAGCTGAAAATCCATTTTATAGGCCATGCGGATAGCCAAAGGTTAAGTCCTAACGCAAAACGTATTTATAAAACTAACCAAGGTTTATCAGAGCATCGCGCCAATATTGTGGCCGAATATTTTCGTCAGCAGCTAGGTATATTGCCCTCAGCTACGACAATGGAAGGGCGCTCAAATCACGATCCCGTTGCTAGCAACGACACTCTTGAAGGTATGGCGCGTAACCGCCGAGTTGAAGTAATTGCAGTGTATGTAGAAGAAAAAACCTCAGTAAAAACGATTGTCAATGCAGGCCCAGATCGACGATTAATTTGTGATGGTGATTTTCGTCAACAAGCTGCAATGGCTATCACACTAGATGGTAAACCTTTTGCTAGCAGTGACAGTGCCAATAATGCCGATGCTCAGCGTTGTGCCGATGTGGCGTTAGAAAAAATGCAACTTCAGTTAAAATATAATCCATTGGATGCATTACCAAAGCTCAGTGTGGCGCACGCCATTACTGAATCTGGTGATACGTTAATGCTGCATTTAAAAGGCTACAGTAACTACATAAACTTTTTTGAATATGCCGAAGTACACATCATGTCACCGAATGGCACAGACATACTTAAAAAAGTACCATTGGGCGAAAACCTAGAAGGTAAATGGCGCTTACCAGGCAATATGTTAGGTATGAGCCTAAATTACCGCTTAAGGGTATATGATAAAAGTGGCCGCTTTGACGAAACCTCTTTCAGTAGCGCGGACTTTAGACCGAAATTTGCCGTAGCAAATGAAAAAGTCAATGGCTACTTAATGGCAAACTATGGTAAATCGCAACTCGCTAAACAAAATATTAAAGTTGATGGTGGCACTTTAACCTTATTTGGTGAAGAGGTGCCAGATCGTCACAGCGTTTATTTCTTAGGGCGTGTTGTTGCTATTACCCGAGAGCGTAAATTTGTACATCAACAAATTGTGCGCACTGGCTATCATAAAGCAGAAGTTGCGGTATTGAATGAAGAAGGCAATGGCGCATTAATTCAACGTGATTTAGCACTACCAAAGAGTGACTGGTTCTATGTTGCGATGGCCGATCTCACCGTGGGTCAAAATAGTCATAATGGCCCTGTAGAGCTATTAAGTGACGCCCATAATAAAGACAATAACTTATTTGCCGAAGGGCGTTTAGCCGCTTACATAACAGGTAAATGGGAAGATGAATACAAAGTAACAGCGCGTATTGACACCCGCGAAGCGCCGTTAAACGAGTTATTTTCTAATCTCCATGAAAAAGATCCAAAAAGCTTATTCCGTCGCTTAGAAGAGCAAAAATATGTAGCTGAGTATGGTGATGATTCAACGGTTGTTGATGATGCACCGAGTAACGGTAAAGTGTATTTAAAAATAGCGAAAGATCACTCACAAGTTATGTGGGGTAACTTTAATACACAAGTCAGTGATACTGAACTCAGCCGTGTTGAGCGCGGATTATATGGTTTGCAAACCCAATACCGCAGTAATGATGTCACCTCTTTTGGTGAACATAACAGCAAAGCAGAAATCTACGTAGCAGAAGCTGAAACACTCCCAGCATATGAAACACATAGGGCAACTGGCGGGTCGCTTTATTATTTACAACATCAAGATATAGTGCTTGGCTCTGATCAAGTTGCCATAGAGATCCGCGATAAAATATCAGGGTTAGTGTTGATCCGTCGTAATTTAACACCAGGTCAAGACTACGACATGGATGCATTGCAAGGGCGCATCTTACTGACGCGACCACTCTCATCATTTGCAGCAGATGATTTACTTGTTCGTGCAGCAAGTTTTGACGATAACCCGGCGTATCTAGTTACAAGCTATGAGTACACACCAGGCTTTTCAGAGTTAGATAATTTGACTTATGGTGGGCGAGTAAGCAAGTGGTTGACTGATCAAGTTCAACTTGGGATCACAGCCAATAAGCAACAACTTGACGAGTATGACGACACACTCATCGGCTTAGATGCGACCTATCGTCACAGCGCCAGCAGCTACGTTAAAGTTGAAGTTGCTCAAACAGATGGCATTGCAAGTCAGCTTAATTCATTTAACGGTGGGTTTAGTTTTGATGAAATACGCTCAGGACAAGGACCTGTTAAAGCAAACGGAATACGCTTAGAAGCGGCAACCAGCTTTAAAGAATTTGGTTTAGAAAGCGACGGGCAAGCGCAATTTTATTGGCAACGTTTAGAGCAAGGTTTTGCGGGGCTTGGCCAAGTTAATGCGGATGAAGCAAACACCGCTGGTATAATGATGCAATGGCAAGCGACAGAAACTACAGCAGTTAAAGTGAAAGCCGATGACAATAAAGTAAGTAATCGCTACAAGCGTCAAGCTGCAGAAATAAACGTCACTGAAACAATCGATAAACATTGGCAAGCCAGTGCGGGGATCAGACAAGATGAACGTCGAAACCTTACTCAGGTGCAAAATCAATCGCAAAATACCGCGTCAAGTAAAGCCCGAAATGATGAAGGTAAGCGAACAGATACCGTTGTTCAGTTATCATATCAATCAGATGCAAACTGGTCAGCTTACGGTTTTGTACAAGGCACACTTGCCAATGACGCTACTCGCTTACGAAATAATCGCATTGGTTTGGGTACAGAAGTTCAAATTACCGAAAGTGTTAGCCTAAATGGTGAAGTTTCAGAAGGTAATTTAGGGTTTGCAGGCACAGCCGGTATTGATTATGCCTACAGTGATAAAGGTAATGTGTATCTTAATTACCGCCTAGATCCTGATGGTAGCGATTTGTTTAATAATGCTGAGCAAAAGCAGTGGGTAAGCGGGGCAAGGCATCGTTTTAATGACTCAACCAGCGTTTATGCCGAGCAACAATGGCAGCATGACGATAGGCAGCAAGGTCTTACACATGCCTATGGTGTCGATCACAACATAAATTCACGTTGGCAGGTACAGTTAGGCCTTGAAAACGGCAATATTGACATGTTTGAAAATGGTCGATTAGAAAGATCGGGAGTTAACCTCGGATTAGGCTATCAGTTTGAAAATATTCGTTGGGCAGGCGCATTAGAATATCGCACAGACGAAACTGAGCAGGAAAAACGCACTAATTGGTTAATGCGTAATAATTTCAGCGTTAAATTAAATGAAGACTGGCGCGGACAATTACGTGTTGACACCGCGATCAGTGATAGCGATCAAGAAGCGCAAAGTGGCGCATTTAATAGCGATTTTACCGAAGCGCAGCTTGGTTTCGCATATCGCCCTATTGATGCCAGCCCTTGGTCAGGCCTAGCAAGCTTAACTTATCTTGAAGATTTAGCCCCAGCGCAGCAGCTTAGTGGCATTGGTCGAGATAACACTCCACAGCAACGCAGCACCGTGTGGGCGGTTGATGTAAATTATCAATTTTCACCACGATGGCGGTTTGGAACTAAGCTTGCGCAGCGTACAGGCGAAATACGCTTAGTGCGAGATGAAGGCCCTTGGTTTGATTCAACAGCAACCTTAAGTGTACTGCGCGCTGATTATCATTTACAGCATAATTGGGACGCAACACTAGAATGGCGCATGCTCAAAGTCAGCGAATCGCAAGATAGACGAAGTGGGGCGCTCGGCGCTATTCATCGTCATATTGGTGAGAATATGAAGATAGGTATAGGCTATAACTTCACTAATTTTTCAGATGATTTGACGGACTTAGATTATGATTCAAAAGGTTGGTTTATCAATATGGTTGGTAAGTTTTAGCCTATACCCAAACTACCTCAAGATACAGAATTCAGCGTTTCACAGGGACTTAATATCAAGGCGTTACTTTGCAACAATGGCAAGAAGTAACAACGTAAAGAGTAAGTGCCTGTGAAGCGTCCATGGGGTTGGTTTAAAAGCGATTTATACTGCGTTACTTTTATAAGGGATTGATTTTAACAATAGACTCACTATTACTTGCAATCAATGCCTTGCCTAAATCGCTTTTAATTCCAACTGGAACTCACATCTTGAGGAGGTTTGGGTGTATCCCCCCCCAAACAAGGTCACTTTGTTTGGGTTTTTTTATAACGCTAAAAAACCTTATTCGCGTCGTTATATTTAATTGTTAATATAATTCAATTAATTAGAGGGAGCGTTTAATCAATTTCTCGTAACATAAAACTTTAATGCTGCTGCACTGTCTCATTGCGCTATTTTGGGTTAAAATAACGTCATAACCAATTAACAAGATAGTGAATGTCAAACCAAGATCCTAATCTCAGTCGAGAACAAGAAAAGTACGAAAACCCTGTCCCAAGTCGTGAGTTTATACTTACTCACATAAAAGACCGTGCCAAGCCAGCTAATTTCCATCAATTATGTGAAGAGTTAGCGGTAAACGATGATGAGCGTCAAATTGCTTTCAAGCGCCGTTTACGTGCTATGGAACGTGATGGCCAACTCTTCTTTAACAAATTTAAATGCTACGCCTTAATTGACGAAGCAGGGCTTGTAAAAGGAAAAGTCATAGGTCACCGTGATGGGTTTGGCTTTTTAGAAGTCGAAGGCGAAAGTAAAGACTGGTTTATTGCCAAGCATCAAATGAATATGGTGCTCCATGGTGACATTGTGCTGGCTAAAGGCACTAAGCGAGGCTCAGGTGGTAAATGCGATGCGCGTATTATTCGCGTACTACCTAATGAACGAGCACCTATTGTCGGTCGCTATTTTGTAGAACATGGTGTTGCTGTTGTGGTGGCCGAAGATCCACGCATCACGCAAGATATCATTATTTTACCAGGCAGTGATAACGGCGCGCGTCATAATCAAATGGTGCAAGTGCAAATTACACAAAACCCTAATCGTAATATGAATGCGGTAGGCAAAATTATTGATGTATTGGGTGAGCATTTAGCGCCAGGTATGGAAATAGAAGTTGCACTGCGTAACCACGATATTCCTCATGTATGGCCTGATGAGGTTGAAAAGCAAGTTGAGCATTTAGGTGAGTTTGTTGAAGAAGCTGACAAACAAAATCGTGTTGATTTACGTGATTTACCATTAGTAACGATTGATGGTGAAGATGCCCGTGATTTTGATGATGCCGTTTATTGTGAACCAGAACAATCAGGTGGTTGGCGCTTATGGGTTGCTATTGCGGATGTATCACACTACGTAGGAATGAACACGCCTCTAAATAAAGAAGCGATAGAGCGCGGTAATTCAGTGTATTTCCCTGAACAAGTAATTCCTATGTTGCCTAAAGTGCTGTCAAACGGCTTATGTTCACTGAACCCTAAAGTTGACCGTTTATGTATGGTCGCAGAAATGATGGTATCGGCGGCTGGTAAACTATCAGGCTACCGTTTTTATGAAGCAGTGATGAACTCGCACGCTCGTTTAACGTACACAAAAGTAAATAATATTTTGCTCGGTGACGAGAAACTGCGTACAGAATATGCGTCAGTTGTGCCACATTTGACTGATTTACAGCAAATGTATACGGCGCTAAAAGCAGCACGACAAGATCGTGGTGCCATTGAGTTTGAAACGCTTGAAACGCGTTTTGTATTTAACGCTCAACGCAAAATTGAATCAATCGTGCCTGTTGTACGTAACGATGCGCATAAGTTGATTGAAGAATGTATGATTTTAGCCAATGTATCAGCTGCTAAAATGCTTGAAAAACACGAAGCCAGTGCGCTTTACCGTGTTCATGCTGAACCTGATGGTGAAAAATTAAGTAACTTTAGGCAGTTTTTATCTGAGCTGGGTATTGAATCAACGCTTAGTGATGAACCTACACCAAAAGAAATTACTCATGTATTAGCAAAGCTTGGTGATCGCCCTGATGCGGAACTCATTCAGACAATGCTGTTACGCTCAATGAAGCAAGCCGTATATCAGGCTGAAAACATTGGTCACTTTGGTTTGTCATTAGATGAATATGCGCATTTCACTTCGCCAATCCGTCGTTACCCAGATTTAGTTGTACATCGTGCTATTAAAGGTATTTTAAAAGCACAAGGGATGGTTACTTCTGGCGCTTATGCCTATAGTGAGGAAGAAGTTGCGCAATTGGGTGAGCAATGCTCAACTACCGAACGCCGTGCTGACGATGCAACCCGTGAAGTAGCTGATTGGCTTAAATGTGAATACATGCAAGATCATGTTGGCGATGAATTTGAAGGGGTTATCTCCTCGGTTACTAATTTTGGCTTATTCATTCGTTTAGCTGATTTACAAATTGATGGCCTTATTCATGTCACCAACTTAGGTGATGAATACTTTCAACATGATGCTTCTAAGCACTGCTTAATAGGTGAGCACACTCATAAAGTGTTTCGTCTAGGTGATAAAGTGACGGTTCAAGTGGCATCTGTCAGCTTAGATGAGCGCCGAATTAACTTAACGCTCAGTGGCGATGTTGCACAGGATAGATACGCCCGTCGTCGTAGTGAGCCTAAAGGGCATCAACCTGCAAGTGTTCGTTCGCAATTAAAGCGCGGTAAAATACCAGCTAAAAAAGAAACCGAGCAAGTTAGCCCTGAGCAAAAAAATCGCACTGACCAAGGTAAACCAAAGCCAAAAAAAAGCAGTGCGAGTAGAGGAAGAAAGAAACCGACTACAAAGTCAGGTGCGGTAGCTGCTACAACCGCTAAAAAACCGAAGAAAAGGGCTGTGAAAAAGCCAAAAAGACCCGGCAAAAACGCCCGTAAAAGTACGAGTTCAGGAGCAAGTAATACGTGAGTAATGAATTAATTTTTGGCTTTCATTCTGTTGAAGCAATTTTTGAAAGTGAGCCTGAGCGTTTTATTGAAATATATGCTCTTAAAGGTCGTGATGATAAACGCTTATCTCCAATTATTGAAGAAGCGCGTAAATTTGGTATCTCAGTACAATTCATGCAACGTAAAGCACTTGATAACAAATCAAAGGGTGAGCAGCACCAAGGTATTATTGCAAACGTTATAGCTGCACCTACATTTAATGAAAAAGATCTTGATGAGATCATTGCGCGTGAAGAAACTCCTTTTTTACTGGTGCTAGATGGCATCACTGATCCGCATAATTTAGGTGCATGTTTGCGCAGTGCTGACGCGGCGGGTGTTCACGCGATTATTGTACCAAAAGATAAATCAGCAAAACTAAATGGCACCGCCCGTAAAGTTGCCTGCGGCGCAGCAGAAACAGTACCGCTTATTCAAGTAACCAATCTTGCGCGTACTTTACGTGAGATTAAAGATGCGGGTGTATGGGTTGTTGGCACGGCTGGCGAAACAGACACTCATGTATTTGATGCTAACTTAACAGGCCCGATGGCGATTGTTATGGGGGCAGAAGGTGAAGGTATGCGTCGTTTAACCCGTGAACACTGTGATGTACTCGTTAAAATCCCAATGGCCGGCACCGTTTCAAGCTTAAATGTTTCTGTAGCAACAGGCATTTGTTTGTTTGAAGTACTACGCCAGAGAAATGCAACACAAGCTTAAAAAGCTTTAAGCTGATGTTAATCATAGCATCAGCTTTCCTTTATTAACTCCAAAGCACTTATAACGTAAAGCTTACCACTTAAAGCTAAAAAACCTGCTTGCTTAATTTTCCAACTAAGCGTAAAATGCGCGCTCATTTCGGCTTTTAAACTATTAATTCCTTGCCTTAAACCGACCGGCCGAAACGGTAGAAGGCTCTATTAACCGTAAGGAATATCCATGCGTCATTACGAAATCGTATTCATGGTTCACCCTGATCAGAGTGAGCAAGTATCTGGTATGATCGAACGTTATACTGGTTCAATCACTGAAGCTGGTGGTGTTATCCACCGTCTTGAAGATTGGGGTCGCCGTCAATTAGCATACCCAATCAACAAGCTTCATAAAGCTCACTATGTTCTTATGAACGTTGAAGCACCTACTGAAGTAATCAGCGAGCTAGAAACTACTTTCCGCTACAACGATGCAGTGCTTCGTAACTTAGTTATGCGTACTAAAAATGCTGTAACTGAAGCGTCTCCTCTTGTAAGAGAAGAGAAGAAAGAAGCACCAGCTGCTTAATTGTTTTGAGTCCAAGCATGGCGCTTGTTCAGTTGAGTAATTAAGATGAGCCAAACGCTTAGTCCTTATATGAATCAACTAACACTATCTGGAGTCGTTTGTAAAACGCCCAAATATAGTCAAAGCCCTGCTGGTATACCGCATTGTATTTTTGTTGTAGAACATAAATCAATGCAAGTTGAAGCAGACCTTAACCGTAATAGTTATGTAAAGCTTCAAGTGGTTGCTAGTGGTAAGCAAATGCAACAACAGACTCAACATTTGCACGTTGGGCAGGCATTGCAAGTGAGCGGTTTTTTAAACCGCCATGAAGGTCGTAACGGCCTTAGCCAATTGGTTTTGCATGCTCAGCATATCGAAAGAATTATTTGAGGAATTAATCTCATGGCACGTTATTTCAGACGTCGTAAGTTCTGCCGCTTTAAAGCGGAAGGCGTACAACAAATCGATTATAAAGATCTAGCTACTCTTAGAAACTATGTTACAGAAAGTGGCAAAATCGTACCTAGCCGTATTACAGGTACTAGCGCTAAATACCAGCGCCAGCTAGCAACAGCTATTAAGCGTGCTCGCTACTTAGCCCTTCTTCCATACACTGACTTACATAAGTAAGCAGCGGATTAACACGTTTTTAAAAGGTGTAGAAACATGCAAGTTATTCTACTAGATAAGATCGCTAACCTAGGTGGCCTAGGTGACCAGGTTGTAGTTAAATCTGGCTTCGCACGTAACTTCCTTTTCCCGCAAGGTAAGGCAGTTCCTGCAACTAAAGCTAACGTTGAAACTTTTGACGCACGTCGTGCAGAGCTTGAAGCGAAAATCGCTGAACAGCTTGTTGCTGCACAAGCACGCGCTGAGAAACTTGAAGCATTAGCTGAAGTTACATTAGTATCTAAAGCTGGTGACGAAGGTAAGTTATTCGGTTCTATTGGTACTCGCGACATCGCTGACGCTATCTCAGCTGTTGGTGTTGAAGTTGCTAAGTCAGAAGTTCGTTTACCTCTAGGAACTATCCGTGAGACTGGCGAATTTGACGTATCAATCGCAGTACATTCAGACGTAACGGCTACTATTAAAGTAATCGTAATCGCTGAAGCTTAATTTTTATAATTAAGTATAAAAGCCGTGCATTGCGCACGGCTTTTTTGTTGTGTACAGCTTATGTAATAAAATAGTTTAATCCCCGCAAATAGACGTCATTTTGTATCATTTTTAGAAAAAATGGATTAGAGTACCCATTTTGGCTAAGTGTGTATTCCACTCTTGATTTAATATTCCAATAATAAAAACTAATTATTTATCACTATTAAATGATATTTTTTTGTAAATAAATCGTAGTTAATTGACATTGACAGCGTTGTCACTGTATATTGTTTGTGCACTGGGCATAGTGTAAAGGAACTAGAGAGTGAAAGATAAGATGAGAGAAAATGTACGCCAAAAGAATGGTTTTACATTAGTTGAGTTACTAATAGTTGTAGCCATTATAGGTATTTTATATACCGTGGCTATGCCTGCCTATACCGAGCAAATGGAACGTAGCCGACGTGCTGATATTCAGCAAGTAATACTCCAACATGGCGCAGTATTAGAGCGTATTTATTCTCGTAATGGAGGGTATCCAGATGCTTTTAATGGGGCTGTCAATACCGACTTTTACAGCTTTAGTTATGTAGCCTCAGATCGCGTACCAGGAGCCGCCGCTAATGTTGATTTTAAAAATCGCCAATTTACATTAACAGCAACTCCAAAATCAACATCGGCACAAAAAGGCGATCGTTGTGGTGCACTCGCTATAAAGCAAGATGGAACACAATCCGCTACTAAAGGTGGTTTTGCCGTGACGAATTGTTGGGAATAATAATGAACAAGACGGCTGGTTTTACTTTAGTTGAATTAATGGTTGTAGTTAGCATTATAGGTATTATGGCTGTCTTGGCTTTCCCTTCATTTAGCCAGCAGATTATGCAAGACCGCGTAGTCACTACTGCAAACCAACTTAATAGCGTATATAAATATGCGCGCAGTGAAGCTGTGAAACGCGATAAGGATGTAACATTAGCAGTTAGCGGTACTAAGTGGCAAGTGAAGGCTCCTGTTGATGGTGTCGAAACTGTTTTAAAAGAATTTGTTATTCAACATCAGGGGGTTACTGTATCCCTCGTTAATCGTACAGTGTTATCAACTGGTGAAATATCTGCTGCAAGTACAATTTTAGTTGAAGATACGTCAACTGATACCGTTGATTATTATTTGTGTATTTTAAAAAGCGGCCAAAATTGGCTGATTGAAAAATCGGTAGGTTGTGCATAATGATAAAGCAAAATGGATTTTCATTGTTAGAAGTTATGCTGTCAGTTGTCATTGCTGGCATAGCATTGTTGGGCTTAGCTGCCGCGCAATTAAAGTCGTTGCAGTTCGCAAATAACAGTTTCAATTATACGGTTTCTTTGGTGCAAGGCCAAAATACTCTCGAACGTATTTGGCCACGCTTATGTGAGTTGCAAACGACAAACCCAGCACTATTTACTGATGTAAACTTTCGGACCTTTCTAGGGCCTCAAACAACAGACTTTCAGCTCACATTACCTGCGGCTTATGCTGATGACATGCAAATTACAGTTTCATGGGCTGATGAGCGGATGACGGATGCAGCTGTAAATCAAATATCGCTTAATGCAAGTTATCCTACTTTACCTGCTGGGTGTATTTAGTTATGAGCTCTTCTTCAATGCGTGGCTATACATTAGTGGAATTAATGGTTGCTTTGGCCGCTGGATCATTTTTATTGGCAGGGGTGAGCCTGTCGTATTCTGCGATTAAAGGTACCATTATGGTCAGTAAGGAGCTTGAAAATGCACAAGAAGTTATACGCTATACAAGCAAAGTATTTACTCGGAGCATAAAGCAAACACCGACTCTACCGATTGTCGCCGCTGACGGGTTATCTATTAGTATTGGGCAGCCCGCAGGCGTAATTACCTGTAATGGAAGTGTCGCTGTGGCACCTACGACGGAAATATACACATTAACGGGCAATAACTTAATGTGTACGTTAGGAGCTGCTGCTCCAGAGCGGTTACTAACAGGTGTTGAAAGGTTAAATTTTTCTATTAATAACAACGTAGTAAAAATCAATGTGGCGCCTGAAAATTTACCGAGTCAGTTTGGTAACGCAATAAGTATTGATGTTGCGGTTTCTAATGTTATTTTAACGAATGCTTTTGGTGGTGTGTAGTGAACAATAAACAGCAAGGTTTTACACTCATTACGGTGCTTATATTGACCAGTATGGCAAGTATTGTAGTACTTAATTCATTACGCGAAAATATTGTACAAGAGCGCATGAGTGGTAATTTTCAAAAGAAAATGAATAGTCGTTTGCTTGCAGAAAAAGGTGTGTTCGAAGAAGCGAGATTAATGCAGCAAGCGTTGAATAATAATGGAGAATTAGACATTGATGGATTAATTGCCGCAGCGGGTAATGCCAGTGGCAGAGGTTTGATTGGAATCGACGCAACATATGATGCAAGCATAAGTAAAAACCTTGCTGGGGAATTAGAAATAGCTAGTCTTGGTCAGCGCTATAGCGGTGACGCGCAAAGCAATTTAGTTGCACGATTTGGATTTAAACCAGGTAAAGCCGAATCACTTTTTCAAAATGCAATTGTTGGCTGTGAAGGCGTATCACTCAGTGCGAGCGGTCGAATTGATAGTTACGATTCAAGCAAGGGGGACTATGATCCCAGTAAAGCGGAAGCTGGTGCGGTGATAGGTACTGTCTATAAAGATAAGGATGTTACCTTGTCAGGAGCATCAGCAATTTGGGGCAGTGTGCATGCAACAGGCAGTATCATTTTTTCGGGGTCATCGCCTATAACGGGTACTTTACGCGCAAATAATCATATTATTATTGATTCTAATTTCACTGTATCTACTGATCCTGTTTTACCGGATGGTTTCCCTCTTGATACTGCTGTAGGTGGTGACGTTTTATCTGCAGGTCACGTGACTTGGAAGCAAGGCAAGGTGTTAGGTGTTATTCGGGCTAATAAGGACTTTATCATCCCTAACAATAGCGCAACTACAATCTTAGTGAATCGAAATAATGATGGGTTAGATGTGATGTATGGTGGAACATTCACCGCAAAAAATTTGGCATCTCAACTAGAGCAAAATGGTATACCTTACTCAGATATACGCTATAAAGTTAACCCAAATGTCGAGCTAGTTCCTTCACAAGATCCGACTAATTTTGAGGGCGGTAAAGTAAAGTGTGATCCAATTGATGTAACCAAACTTGTTACTGCGCTTGTTGATCCTGCGGCTGAAAAAATTATAGTTAAGCACGGTAACTCGGTACTTGTTCCTAGTAAGCCTGAAACGCGTGTTATTTATGAGTTAACACCTGAGATTGCGCAATCTAAAATTGAAAATCAGGGGAGCTATGTATGGGAAAATTGGTTAGGTGCTCGCCCAGCCACAATTACTTATGCGCTTGCCACGATAGATAAAGAGGTTGATGTTAAAGTACTCAAGATGGGTAGTCTTTCATTAAATAATGGTAATTTAAAAGTGGCCGGTGGTGACGTTACTTTAGTTGTTAATGGTGACTTTAAAATGGAAGGGTCGTCAGAAATACATATTGCAGAAGGGAGTAGTTTAACTCTTTACGTAACAGGTAAAGTTAAAATGAAAGCTTCACCAGGCTCTATAACCATGAAGCATGGTTTAACAGCCACAGGCAAGCCTGTATTTAGTGTCTATTCAAGCAATGAGCAAAATAATGGTATAGATATAGACGCTGATGCTAATTTGTATGCTGCAATCTATGCGCCTAAAACGGATGTTAAAGTGGTTGCTAATGGTGGTTTTAGTGGTTCTATTAGAGGAAAAACGGTCACCGCATCAGGTAAGGGTGGTATTCACCATGATGTTAACTTGACTAATGTTGGCGGTGGCGGGGGAGGTAAAACTGCAGGCGAGTTAATTTTCCTTGGTTGGTCCTATAAAACTCCTCAAAAAGCGGTGGTAGACCCTATAGTACCGACTCCTTAATTGTGTTTATATTTATAACGGCTAACTTAGGTTAGTCGTTTTTATTTCAATAAATTAAGTTCTGAGTCTTAGCTGAAAAATCAGGCCTTGTGGCTATTTTCAATGTTAATACCAATCTGCATAAATATTTGAACAATTTAACGAATTAAATCACGCTATAACGTTGTTAAAAATTTTTATTTAGAACAACTAGATATAAAAATTTTAGCCTAGTTATAGCGCAATTTTCTTGTCATTAAATAGACTCCATATCTACGCAGATTGGTATAACTATGTTGAATCGACTGATGATAAAAAGCCCCTAGCGAGATTAGCCCCGTAATACCTGAAAATCTCCGGTTGGACAGTTGAGATTATTTTCATATAGTTAAATATACGCGGAAATACTTTAACCAAAATTGAGATTAAATTAAAAATAATTAAACGTCCTTTAAACCTTTTTCACCTCTTTTCACGTCTAACTATGCAAGAAACTTAAAAACCTGAAATATCGTATTTCTACATGGCTTAAGTATAAACTACATTCAGAATAATAATCATAAAGGGACAACATCTGCGATGTTGATAAATGCAAAACATGCTTTTAATCAACACAGTGAAACTGTGTTGATTGAGAAAGTAAAAAGTGGCGATCAACAAGCCTATGCAGCGTTGTATACACTGCATGTTAAGCGAGTATACGCATTATGCCTACGATTACTCGCTGATAGAGAGCACGCTGAAGATGCCACGCAAGAAGTGTTTGTACAGTTATGGCATAAAATTGCTAGCTTTGAAGGGCAGTCACAATTTTCGACTTGGCTGCACAGTGTTACCAGCAATATTGCCATTAGTTACTTACGCAAACATAAAAACTGGCTGCAAAAAGTAGTGAGTTTTGAACAAAGTGGTATGGATGAGCAAAGCGCTGATGATTGCCAAGGTTTAAATGGACTCGATAAATTGGTTTTAAGGCTCCCAGAGCGAGCCCGAATGGTATTTGTATTACACGCTATTGAAGGTTATCGCCATGAGGAAATTGCAACCATGCTAGGTATGGCAGTTGGTTCTAGTAAGTCGCAGTTTCATCGCGCACGACAGTTATTAAAAGAGTGGTATGAAAATGAGCAAGCTTGATTTTGAAGAATTTTTAGTTGAGTCATTAAATCGCTCGCAAACTGAACTCCCGCCGCAAAAAGATTTGTGGCCAGGTATTGAAAAAGCACTATCACACAAACTACCGCAACAAACTAAAGTGGCTGTGTGGCCTAAACTAGCTGGTGTTGCTGCATGCACGGTCGGAGCGTTATTGACTGCTCAGTTACTTTTTAATACGCCGCAGCAAAAAACGGGTGTTGCTATGAGTGATTATTTTACAGAGCAAAAGCAAAGCTTGTTAGTGCAATATCAAAATCAACCGGCATTAACGAATAATTGGCAGCAGCAATTAAATGAACTGGAAGAGGCTGAAAGCGCGATAAAGCAAGCGCTTGAGAATGAGCCTGAAAACCCAGCGCTATTGAAAATGCTTGCTCAGATATATCAACAGCAATTGGATTTAATCAATAAGGTGCACGCACCCAAATGGCAACAAATTTAGGAGTCCCTATTATGAAAGTATTATGTTTATTATTAAGTGTATTACCCTTATCAGCATTAGCAGGTCAAAAGATCAATGAAATAGTTGATGTCCCTGTAAACAAGCGTGTATTTATTGAAAATCAACGAGGTGACATTCGCATCGAAGGGTGGGATAAAGCGCAACTTAAAATAGAAGGTGAGCTGGATGATAAGGCCAATGGGTACAGGTTAGAAAATAGCAATGGACGGATTGAGTTTATTGTAAAAATGCCACGGAACGTCAACAATGGCTGGAACAGTGGTGATGGCTCTAAACTGACTATCTATATGCCGAAAACAAGTGAACTTGAGTTCGCAGGTGTTAATGTCACTATTAGCGCCAAAGATTTACACGCGGGCGCTGAGATAGATACGGTCAATGGCGATATCAATGTGCAAAGTCTCAGTGGTGACTTGAGCTTTGACACGGTTAATGGCGACGTTAGTGCGCAAGATCTTAATGGCGATATTCGCTTTGAAACTGTAAACGGTGAAATTAACGATAAAAACTCTCAAGGCACATTAAGGTTTACAGCGGTCAATGGCGATATAAAATCAACAACCCGCGCGCAAGATGTGCGTTTAGAGAATGTAAACGGTGATATAGATTTTACGTTTGATAAACTAAAAAGTTTGCGTATTAATACCGTAAATGGTGAAAGCGAAGTGCGGATTAATGAGTTAATCAAAGGTGCACAAATAACCTATGAGTCTGTTAGTGGTGATGCCGAGTTTTTCTTTCCTGCGAATGTCTCAGCACGATTTGAAATTGAAGCACATGCTAATGGTAAAATCGTCAATGAATTGAGTAATGATAAAGTTAAAAAAGCAAAATACGGCCCATCAAGTGAATTGGAGTTTTCAATTAATGGTGGTGATGGGGATATTGAAATAGACACCATCAGTGGGCGAATTGAATTACGTAAAAAATAACAATTCTACTTAATTAAAAAGTAGCAAGCGGGAAAAGAATTCCCGCTTTGCTATTTGCACAGCGTTACCAAGTCGATAGAATAGACGCAATTGTATTTTAGTATTGCGAAGTTATGGCTAAACCAGATAAACAAGTCGACACCCTTAAAGTTCCTCCTCATTCCATTGAAGCAGAGCAATCTGTTTTAGGTGGCTTAATGCTTGATAATCAAGCCTTTGACCGTGTTGCTGAATTAGTCGTTTCGCAAGATTTCTATACACGTACTCACAAGCTTATTTTTGAAGCGATGGTTGAGCTTGCCGAAATTGGTGATCCAATCGATTTGATCACCATCTCAGAGAGCTTAGAGAAAAAGAATTTACTCAGCGGTATAGGCGGCTTTGCTTATTTAGCTGAGATTGCTAAAAACACTCCTAGTGCGGCGAATATCGATGCTTATGCGAATATCGTACGCGAACGTGCTGTAGTACGTGAAATGATAGGTGTTGCCAATGAAATCGCCGAAGCTGGTTTTAACCCTGAAGGGCGCACCAGTCATGACTTACTTGATTTTGCAGAGAGTAAAGTTTTTAAAATTGCTGAGCAACGCACAAAAAGCAACGATGGCCCGCAAAGTATCCACAGCATATTAGAAAAAACTGTCGATAAAATCGAAGAGCTATACCAGTCACCACAAGATGGTGTGACAGGGGTAAGCACCGGTTACGCTGATCTAGATAAAATGACGACTGGTTTACAGCCATCAGATTTAATTATTGTTGCAGCGCGTCCATCAATGGGTAAAACCACCTTTGCGATGAACTTAGCTGAACATGCAGCGATGACTCAAGATAAACCAGTACTTATTTACTCATTAGAAATGCCATCTGAGCAAATCATGATGAGGATGCTGGCATCGCTTGGTCGTATTAACCAAACCAAAGTACGTACTGGTCAATTAGATGATGATGATTGGGCACGGTTATCTTCAACCATGGGACTGCTCATGGAAAAAGGTAAAATGTTTGTCGATGATGCATCAGGCTTAACACCAACTGATGTACGTTCACGTGCACGTCGTATTGCGCGTGATCATGGCGGTATCAGTATGATCATGGTGGATTACTTACAACTTATGCGTGTACCAAGTTTGTCGGACAATCGTACCTTAGAGATTGCTGAAATTTCACGTTCACTCAAGTCATTAGCAAAAGAATTGAAATGCCCTGTGGTAGCACTGTCTCAGCTTAACCGTACCCTAGAGCAACGTGCTGATAAACGTCCAATTAACTCTGACTTACGTGAATCAGGCTCTATCGAGCAGGATGCCGATTTAATCATGTTTATTTACCGTGATGAAGTCTATAACGAAGACAGTACAGACAAAGGTATTGCTGAAATCATCATAGGTAAACAACGTAACGGCCCAATTGGTAAGGTGCGGCTAACCTTCCAAGGTCAGTTCTCGCGTTTTGATAATTACGCTGGGCCTGCGGTAGACGACGAATATTAATATGCGTTTAGCTATTGCTCAAATCAACTTAACAGCACTTGCAGATAACTTAGCGCAAGTGCGCAAGTTTGCGCCGAAAAGTAAGGTCATGGCGGTATTAAAAGCCAATGCTTATGGACATGGTTTAGTAAAAATAGCGCAGCATCTTAATGATGCTGATGCGTTTGCTGTTGCGCGCATTGATGAAGCTTTAGCACTTAGAGCGGGTGGGTTAACTAAGCCAATTGTATTGCTCGAAGGTTTTTTTCATCAAGATGACTTACCTATTTTATTGGCTAATAACTTTCAAACTATTATTCATGATGAAAATCAGCTTAAAGCACTTGAAGAGGCAAATCTTGATGAGCCAATTAATTGCTGGTTAAAAATTAATACCGGTATGCACCGTCTTGGCATTGCGCCTGCGCAACTCAATGATTTTTACCAACGCTTGCAAGCAACGAGTAATGCTAAAGATACAATCAATTTGATGACGCACTTTTCTTGCGCTGATGATCTACAAGATCCAAAAACAGCTGCGCAAATTGCCTTATTTGACTCTTTAGTACAAGGTAAACAACAAGCGCATTGTTTATCAAATTCAGCGGGTATTATTGCGTGGCCTGCCGGTCATGGTGAATGGGTACGTCCAGGTTTGATGATGTATGGCGTATCGCCAATGCTTAATGCGACAGGTAAAGAACATGGATTAAAGCCTGTGATGCGTTTAACCACTAAAGTAATAGCAATTCGTGATGTGGATGCGCAGCAATGTGTAGGATATGGCGGGCGCTGGCAAAGCACTAAGGCCACTAAGCTTGCTGTGGTTGCTATGGGATATGGTGATGGATATCCGCGCCATGCAAAGCAAGGGACGCCTGTGGTAATAGGCTCTAAACGTTACCCTATCGCAGGAAGTGTCTCAATGGATATGATTAGTGTGGACATTGGCGAAAACACCGCTGGCATTAAAGTAGGCGATGAAGTCGAGATGTGGGGGCCAGAGTTACCCGTTGAAGAAGTCGCCCAATGTGCTACGACAATTCCTTACGAGTTACTCTGTAATATTACCCCTCGTGTCAGCTATGAATACCTAGAGTAGCTAAATTTATAGCTACTCTTTAATATAGCTACTCTTTAATAAAGTACACATCGCTAAATCCCATACGTGCAAACTCTTGATCGCGAAAGTTACGAACAGACGCTGAGCCTTTCGATGTCATTTCAATTTGCTGAACCATGCTGAGGTAGTTAGTTAAATCAATACCTTCTGCAGCTGCAATCGCTTGATACATATCGTGGTATTTATCTTTTGAAAAATTAATTTCGCGAGGTTGATCTTTAAATTTGTAAGTAATGCGTCGTGCCATGAGAAACTCGTAAACGGAATTAAATTACAGTGATTTTACACCTTCTTTTACATCCACTCTACCTTTGAATGACTTGTGTCTGGGGTCACGTTACAATAGTTATAATTTTCGTCGTTAATATCAAGGATTATCATGAAATTATCAGTAGAGATCAGTAAATACCCACTTCATCAAGATTATATTCCATTTATTAAAGGTTTTATTGATCGTTTAAATGAATATGATGATTTAAAAGTAATAACAAATACGCTATCAACACAGATTTTTGGTGATTACGATTTGGTAATGTCAGTGTTAAATACAGAGATAAAACGTTCATACGAAGAGTTTGGTAAGGCTATTTTTGTTTGTAAATTTCTAAATGGTGATCTCTCTCCTGAACTTTAAAGTCTAAACGGATCAATTATGGAATTTATAACACAAACGCTCGCAGGGTTTACCGCGATGTCGTATTGGGAATATATAGCCGTAGCACTCTCAATGGCGTATTTATTGTTAGCAATAAAAGAGAACCTTTGGTGTTGGCCTGCTGCATTCTTAAGCACATTTATTTATACAATAATGTATTGGAATGGTGCCTTGTTAATGGAGTCACTGCTACATTTTTATTATATGTATATGGCAGTATATGGCTGGATAGCCTGGCGTAGAGGGGGGGACAACTTACGTGAGTTAGTGATTACTTCATGGACGCTAAATCAGCACTTAGTGATTATTGTAGCGACTTCAATCGTTGCAGTAATACTGGGCTATGTTATGACTAATTACACCCATGCAGATTTTGCTTATTTAGATAGCTTTACTACCTGTTTTGCTGTGGTAACAACTTACTTAGTTGCTAAAAAAGTACTCGAAAATTGGTTGTATTGGATAGTTATTGATACAGCTTCGATGTATTTATATTACGAGAAAGGCTACTACCCAACATTAGCATTATTTGTATTTTATACCATTATGGCTGTGTGGGGGTTTAAAACCTGGTACGAAGAATATGAACAAAATCAAGCCAAACCCTTAGCGCAATTATAAGGAGCTGTATGACTGATAATGAAATTAGCGGTATTTTTGCCGCTTTTAATTCTCAATTAAAAATATTCAGTATTGAGCGTCTTCATAACGGCTTAAGTAACGACAACTTTCTAGTACGTACCAAGCAACATGCTTATTTGCTAAAGTTTTACCGTGAACATTGGCCTACCGTCGGCTTGTCGGCGCAAGCTTTATTTGCCAAAAAGCAGGTGTGCCCTGAGCTTTTATGGGTAGATGAAATTAACCAATTTGCTATTTTTGAGTATATTGAAGGCGCTATCACCAATAATAATTATACCCCTGAGTTAATAAATAAATTGGTCGCTTTACATCACCATCAAGTCGTTACGTTACCTATGGACATCAAACAAGAGCTTGATCACTATCGTGATACCTCACTTTATCAACATTATAAAATTATCATTGAGCAAACGTTGTCACAGGTTGAACTATTTCCACGTGATAGTGGTTTTTGTCATAATGATTTAGTTAAAGAAAACATTATAGAAAACCCCTATGGAATGTTTTTAATTGATTTTGAATACGCGAAGACCAATGACGTATACTTTGATTTAGCCGCGATTGTAGTCAGTTGTGAGCTTGA
The DNA here is from genome assembly GCF_045064175.1 of Pseudoalteromonas sp. Ld20. NCBI lineage: Bacteria > Pseudomonadati > Pseudomonadota > Gammaproteobacteria > Alteromonadales > Pseudoalteromonadaceae > Pseudoalteromonas > Pseudoalteromonas sp. Ld20. The sequence goes on along the minus strand of NZ_JBISHB010000045.1, from coordinate 30,398 downwards.
TCCAGTTGAGAAGGTAGGTTTACTCGAGACGTATCAGCGATCGTTGCCTATACAACATCGATTTACAGTATCGGTTAGAAAGCTTGAGTGCTACCAATTAATATTTTTGCTGTTATGTATTCTTTGGTATAGCGCACGTTCGGTGGGTGATAAGGTAACCGTTTTACGTACGCAATTAGACCGTTTAATTAATTTACGCTTTAGTAAGCCCTAAAGACCACCAAAGCGTGCTGCAAGTTCTTTATATTTAGTGACTTCATCAGAATCAAATAAAGGCTCACCGTTCTCATCGACTGATTTTGAAATTAACAAACTTTCTCGCGCAAGGCGCTTAACACGTTCTGTTTTTACACCTAAAAATTCAGCGACTTGCTCGGTTGACATTAAACTCATAAATACTTCCTCTTGTTAAACCTTTTACACGTGCTTGATAAGTACGTCTCTAGTATAGATATGTTGCAAAATGGTTATTAATTTTTACTAAGTATAATTTAATAGCTGTTTTTTGCTTGCTTGTGAAGCAATTTATTATAATTTGCTGAATTAATAGGCATATAGGCGATAGAAGCTAGCATTTAGTTGCAGATGCCTTTATTATTGCTGATGCCTAAGCACTGATATCGCGAGTTGGTGTGGCGGCACAAATGTGCTCTCGTGGTGAAATGGATATCACGTGGCCCTCCGGAGGCTGAGTTGTAGGTTCGATCCCTACCGAGAGCGCCATTTGCTATTATTTTTCTTCTCTTTTTCTTCCTGCTACACTTTAGTTTTATCAATGATTAACGCCAATGACTTATCAACCAATAAAATGCAGTGATTACGATCAATATGAATTGTTTTGTATGCACTTTTCAATGGTTAAAATAATTACCACGGATAATACACAGGTAGTAGGTAATGCTAAAAATTTACTAAACCTTAAAGGGGAAGGTGAATTTTTACTTATTGAACATCAAGAAAAAGGCGAACAAAGAGTTCGCCTAGATCATATTAAAGCCATTTCTTATTTTTAAAGTAAATACCAATACTGCTCGTAAGTACAACTAAAAAAAGCACAAATAAGCTAAAGGCATAAGGGCTATCAGTGCCTGGAATACCACCAACATTAACGCCGAGCAAACCAGTTAAAAACCCCAGAGGTAAAAATAAAGCCGCGACAACCGACATCACATACATACGTTGATTTAATTGCTCAGATATTTGGTTGGTAATCGTTTGTTGAATTATCTGCGCGCGCTCGATAGAGCTGTCTAACTCTTCAATAAAACGAATAAGCATGTTCGTTGTTTCGTTTAGTTTCGCTTTATCGTTTTCATTGAGCCAGCTATATTTATTTGCCATCAATGTACTCAGTGCTTCTTTTTGCGGTCTAATATAGCGTTTTAGGCCAATTGATTGGCGGCGTAATTGTGACAAACCTTGATTATCAAAACGCTTGGTAGGTTCATCAATTTCATCTTCAAATACATCTAACGTATCGTCTAAACCATCAATAACGCCTTGCATACGAGACGTAAGGTTTTGCGCTAATTGACACACTAATTCGGAAATACTGCTTGGCCCAGTATTTTCATGTAATGAAGCAAGAATATCCTGCACCGATAGCAATCTACGTTTGCGTGTTGTTATTACTACATTTTCATTAATAAACAAACGAATAGACACCATGTCCTCAGGGCTTTGTGCCGGATTTAAATTTACACCACGTAAAAACAGCATACAGCCATTTGTCGCTCTCGCTATACGAGGACGAGTTTCTTCTGCAGTCAATGATTCTAGCTCGTAATCAGTTAAAAAATCACAGCTTTTTAGCCATTCAACAGCGTCGCTTTGGCTATAATCCATATGCACCCATAATTTCCCATGAGATGGCTGCCAATTGTGAAGTTCGGCACTGCTTTCGATTGCACGTGAACCGCCTTGCTCATCAAGTATGAGTGCATGTAATAAACCGTCGAACATAGTAAATTCTCATTATTAGTGTATTGTTTATATGGTTGACTATTGAGCTGATTAGGTCAATCAAATCGATTGATTGATTAGATAAAATTATTTCATTGGTCTTTTTGTGTGTGTAGCGTATAAGACACTTTTTTATTAAAGGGCACATTTATGACGGCAAAGATAATTGTTGGTTGGCGTGAGTGGTTAAGTTTACCTGAACTTGGCATAAATAAAATTAAAGCTAAGATTGATACGGGCGCCCGTACTTCATGTATTCATGCTCTTAATATTGAAGAATATGAACGCGATGGGGAAAAGTGGGTAAAGTTTATTGCTCAGCCATTGCAGGACGACGAACACACTAAAATACAGTGTGACGTTAAAGTAAAAAAAATGAAGTATGTAACAAGCTCAAGTGGGCAGCGAGAGTTACGCTATTTTATTGAAACAATGCTTCATGCCGGAGATAAAAGTTGGCCAATTGAGGTGACTTTAACAAGTCGTGCAAGTATGAAGTTTAGAATGTTATTAGGGCGTACAGCCATGGAAAATCGTATAGTCGTAGACCCGGCTTTATCTCACTTATTATAAAAATGTGCCAAAGTTTTAACTACATAATAACTTAAAACAGAATATGCACTAGTAAAGGATTTGATTATGAAAATCGGTATTTTATCTCGCAACAAAAACTTGTACTCAACGCGTCGCTTAATTGAGGCCGCTCAAGCACGTGGGCACGAAGTTAAAGTGATTGACGCACTACGTTGTTATATGAACATTAACTCTGAACAACCAGAGATCCACTATCGTGGTGAAAACTTAAAAGATTTCGATGCGATCGTGCCACGTATTGGTGCGTCAGTAACATTTTATGGCTGCTCTGTATTACGTCAGTTTGAAATGATGAATGTATTTCCTGTTAATGAGTCAGTTGCTATTTCACGCTCTCGCGATAAATTGCGTTCATTACAGTTATTATCACGCAAAGGTGTAGGCATGCCAGTAACAGGGTTTGCAAGCAAGCCTGATGACGTGAAAGACTTATTGGAAATGGTAGGCGGTGCACCAGTTGTTATTAAGTTACTAGAAGGCACGCAAGGCATTGGTGTTGTATTAGCTGAAACACGTAAAGCGGCTGAGAGTGTTATTGAGGCATTCATGGGCTTAAAAGCTAATATCATGGTACAAGAATACATTAAAGAAGCTGGTGGTGCCGATATTCGCTGCTTCGTACTAGGTGATAAAGTGATTGCCGCAATGAAGCGCCAAGCACAAGAAGGTGAGTTCCGCTCTAATTTACACCGCGGTGGCAGTGCAACATTAGTGCGTATTACACCAGAAGAACGCAAAACAGCGGTGGCTGCAGCTAAAGCAATGGGCTTGAATGTAGCTGGGGTTGACTTACTTCGTTCATCACGTGGCCCATTAGTGATGGAAGTAAACTCATCACCAGGTCTTGAAGGAATTGAAGTAGCAACAGGAAAAGATATTGCAGGTATGGTGATCGACTTTATCGAAAAAGCCGCTGCAACTAAAGGAACGGCAACACGTGGCAAAGGTTAAAATCAATAGCTCTTTTACTTTATTAGGTGAAACTGTTGGTGTGGGTGAGCGTAAAACGCTCGCATTAGAGGCTGCAAAGCTTTATACACACTCGCCGCTAAATATTCCTATTGAAGTGGTAAATGGCGTTCATGCAGGGCCTGTACTGATGGTGTGTGCAGCCATTCATGGTGATGAGCTCAATGGTGTTGAAGTTGTTCGTCAGTTATTGGCTAAAATCGATCCTACGCAGCTACGTGGTACGCTTATAGCGGTACCGATCGTAAATGTATTTGGTTTTATCCATAAGTCGCGTTATTTACCAGATCGCCGTGATATGAATCGCAGTTTTCCTGGCTCTATCCGTGGCTCGCTTGCGGGTCGCATGGCGCACATGTTTTTCAGTCAAGTGGCAGTGCATTGCACTCATATTATTGACTTACATACAGGGGCTATTCATCGCACGAATCTACCGCAAATTCGCGCAGATTTAAGTGATGATGCTACCGCACAAATGGCAAAAGCATTTGGCACGCCAGCGGTGATAGATGCATCACTACGAAATGGTTCACTACGCAGTGAAGCGGCTAACTTAGGGATCCCTGTGATCACTTATGAAGCTGGTGAAGCACTTCGCTTTGATCCAATTGCGATAGCAGCAGGTGTACAAGGTGTTGATTATGTGATGCGCCACTTAAAAATGAGCCGCGGTAAACGTGCTAAAAAATTGCCAGAGCCAATTATTGCCAGCTCAACAAGTTGGGTACGTGCTGAAGTGGACGGTATTGTACGTGCGCAGGTATCACTTGGCGAGAAGGTTAATAAAGGGCAGATTTTAGCGTATATAAGTAGCCCATTAGGCGACTCTGAGTTAGAACTATTAGCACCACGCAGTGGTATTGTTATTGGTCAACAGACAATGCCGCTTGTTAATGAAGGTGATGCGGTGTTCCACTTAGCGTATTTTGCTCATGCAAACAGCTTGGTTGAGCAGCAACTTGAAACTTTTATCGATGAAATCAGCGATATTGAAGATGAGTTGAAAACAGCTGAATTAAATAATTAGTAAGCTAAACGTTATTTTAAAAGCCATTTGAGGATATCCTTAAATGGCTTTTTATCTTATAGCGTTTTTTTCGGGCCAATTACACGTTTTATAGCGACGGGCTTTGTAGGTTTAGGTTCTTTATTTAACACCATCACAGGACGCGTAACAAAGAGATTATTAGGGTAAATAACGCGGTGACCATCAATATGTTCAAGCACGACATTCATTAAACCCATTTCGACAATGCGGCCTTCGATAAAGTTAGCACCGTCAATAATGCGTACCCAATAGCCAACACGGCAATCATTTTGAATAAACATCAGTAAAAATGAGGTGAGGTTGCTTAAGAGTGACCAAGCAGCAAATAGTGCGACACCTAACATGGCAAATAATGATGAACCAAGTACAAGCAAACCGCGCAGCTCTATACCCCAAAACACCAGCACTAAACAAATCATTACTATGGCGAGTATAATTTTTAAAAGTAACTCAGCGCGGTATTTACGATGAATGTCGATTTTACCTTTAATTGTTTTCTCAAGCAGCTTTTTAGTCAGCTTTAAAAGTACAGGGAAAACTAAAAGCGCCACGACTGTAACAATAAGTTTATATTGCGTACTAAAAAGTTCGATGAGTTCGAGCAGTTCCACAATGAATCCAAAAAGGTGTTAATAGCTCCGTAGTTTAGCGTTTTTGGTGTACTTTAAAAGGTATTTTTTACAGTGACTAACCATTGAATTGAGTCAACGTCATTGCTCTTGTCCAGTGGTGCTGCAATATCTAAATGAATGACTGTTCCTGCATTAGCGCGACTAGGGGCCAGCCTTAATCCGATACCTGCATTTTTTAATACTTTACCGTGATTAGTATTGGCTTGGTCGTTAAACCAAGCGCGACCAATATCAACAAAGGCAGCTCCACCGACTTTAAATAGTTGCAGTAAATCATATTCCCAGTAATAGCGTTTTTCTAAATTTATTAAAAAGCTACGATCACCTTGTTGATAGTCAAGCGGGTAGCCACGCAAGCCGTTTTCTCCGCCTAAGCTTAGTTGTTTATCGTGAGTAAGGTTTTTGGCATAGTCTAAACGTATTTTTGCATACCATGACTGCTTAGTTGTGGTATTTAAATAATATTGTATTTGGCTACTGGCGAATAGGTTTTCAACTTTGCTTTGCTTTTCATTCCAGTTGCCATCAAGACTAGCTTGAAAACGCCATAGTGTGTTATCACCGCTAAAGTGGGCTTTTCTCGCATTAAATGAATAAATAGCACGGCTATCGTCATCACTAATTTGCTTATTTGAATACCCGAGCAAGCTTTGAATATTCCAGCCTAGATTTAAATCTTCGGTGCGGTAAATACTGTCAAAGTTTCGTACTTTAATGAAGTGGTCTTCAAACCAATGCCCGCTTACGTATGGGTAACTAAGTTGGCGTTCATCTGCCAATGGTGAAAATGTATTCACAGTTTTATTAAACGAGTGTTGTTCGTGCACATAGCCAACGCTTAAGCGCTGGGTCCAGCTATTTCCTAGTTGTTTTGAGTGACCAAAATGAATACGGTTATAATCAGTTTTTTGTTCAAATTCGCTGTACACTTCGCCACGTTGGTAGAGCGATTCTGTGCGTTGATCCGAGTAGCTGACAAGGCCATAACTGTATGGTGTATTAATTGAATAAAAAGGATATGTAAGCTCTAGTAAATGGCGTTTTCCATCACTGTTATCGGAATACTCAATGCGCCCTCGATAACGAGTTGATAGTATATTTGGATCGTCATAGACAAATAAATAACCACTGCGGTCAGCGTCTGTAGTGCGTGAAAATGAAAGGCGTTTCCCCCAACCAAGTAAATTTGATTCACGAAAACCAATGCTTGATTTATTCTCTCCGCCACTGCGGCTAAAGCTAATTTCAGGGAGCAGGGTCCATAGGTCTCGGGTAACTACGTTTACGTCAACTTCGCCATTACAGTTAATCTCAGCATCAATTTTTGCATCATATAGATAGCCTTGACGTCTTAGGAGGCGTTCAGATTCGGAGAGTTTTTTAGGTTCATATTCTTCACCAGAACGAAATAGCAAAAGATTGTTTATTACATCTGGTTCTGTAGTCATGTGAACACGATTGGCAAAACGGAACAGGAAATTATCTTCTTCTTCAAGCGCCGTGTTAAATACATTGAGCTGTTCTAGGTTGATATTCCCAATACGAGCATTTGCGGTTTTTTCAGGTAATAATTCATCGCCATCAAGCTGACGACGAAGGTTATTTTCGCTGGGTGAAATGGTGCGCTGATTACTACAACTGCTTTTCCCTAGATCAATTGATTGTGCTTGCCCACTTTGACTATAGAGCATAGTGCTGGCACAGGAGAGAAAAATAAATGTAGTGAAACTGTTTGCGACCATTCAAACACCTTAGGTATGCGTAGTTAGTATTATCTTACTATACCCAAACCACCTCAAGATGCTAGTTTCAGTTGGATTTAAAAGCGATTTAGGCAACAAGGTATTGATTACAAGTAATAGTCGTTCTATTGTTAAAATCAATCCATTTTTACAAAGTCGCGCCTTGATATTAAGCCCTTTGAAACGCTGAATTTTGCGTCTTGAGGTGGCTTGGGTATACAGGTTAACTCATAGTATAAGTCTAGTTCATTGTTGCATTTGTGTTAGGAAATAATGCGTTAATGCGGCTAATAAGTGATTGGCTTCTTGGCCTTCGCCATTGATCCAGACACTGTTACTATAATGCTCGAAGTTTAAGTTAAAACCTTGCTGTTCATAATTAAAGCGCATTTGATGGCGGTCGGCTCCAGCTTCAAACTCACCTATTTTAATCTCAGAGCTGTGTAAAAATAAATGTGCCCATAGCTCAAAGTCGTCGTCATTGGGCATTTCACTTGGAGTGATTATAATCACATTGTGGCGGTTATCAAATTGGTATTGAGTCATGACATTACTCTGTACTTAGGATTGTGCTAAATAGTTACGAATTGCGTGCAAAAATGGGCCGCCGTATTTATTGAGCTTAGTAAAGCCTACACCCGACACTTTAAGAAATTCACTGTCGTTAGTGGGCATTAATTGTGCCATTTCAGCAAGTGTTTTATCATTAAAGACAACATAGGGTGGCACATCATCTGCATCGGCAAGTTCTTTACGTAAGGCTCTGAGTTTCGCAAATAACTTTTTATCGTAATTAAACTGTGCCAATTTATCTTGGTATACGTGCTTTGCTTGCAGGCGAGGTTCAGCCATCTGTAAGGCGAATTCACCTTTTAAAATTGCTCGCGCACCTTCAGTTAATCGAAGAGATGAGCCTTGGGTTATATCTTGACTCAATAAGCCTTGATGAATAAGTTGGCGTAAAATACTGAGCCAAAACTCACTGCTATGATCTTTACCAATACCATAAGTGCTGAGCTGATGATGGTTGTTATCTCGAATTCTACTGGTGTTCGCGCCACGCAATAACTCAACAATGTAACCTAAACCAAAACGTTGCTCGGCTCGATATACGCAGGATAGTGCTTGCTGTGCGACTAAAGTGCCATCAAAACTTTTTGGCGGGTTAAGGCATATGTCGCAGTTGCCACATGGCTCTCGCTGATATTCACTAAAATAGTTAAGCAGTATTTGTCGGCGACAAGTTTGTGCCTCTGCAAAACTAGCCATGGCATTGAAACGTTGTTCTTCAACGCGACGGCGTTGCTCATCTTCTATATCTTCAAAGAACCGTCTTACGCGGCCGATATCAGCAGGGTCAAAGTACATAATTGCTTCAGCGGCTAAGCCATCACGTCCCGCTCGGCCGGTTTCTTGGTAGTAAGATTCAATACTTTTAGGGATGTCATAGTGCAATACAAAGCGCACATTCGGTTTATTTATACCCATTCCAAAAGCAACCGTTGCGACAACGATTTGAATATCGTCACGGGCAAAACCGGTTTGTACAAATTGACGCTGTTCGTTGCTCATCCCTGCATGATAGGCCGCTGCATTCATTCCTGCATCGGCAATCTTTTCGGCTATTTCATCGACGCGTTTACGACTGGTGCAATAAATTATACCACTTTGATTTTGTTGTTCTTTTAAGTAGCGTAACAATTGTGCTAAAGGCTTGAATTTTTCTTCAATGGTATAGCGAATGTTTGGTCTATCAAAACTGCCCGTGTGTATATAGGGGGCGTTTAAGCCAAGTTGCTGCACAATATCAAAGCGAGTAGCGGTGTCTGCTGTGGCAGTTAGAGCCATCATGGGGACATGAGGAAAATGATGCTTAAGTTCGCTTAAACGGCAGTAATGTGGACGAAAATCATGACCCCAATGAGAAACGCAGTGAGCTTCATCAATCGCAAATAAACTGATATTTAAATGACGCAGCCTCTCTAAAAATTCGTGTTGTAAAATTTTTTCAGGTGCAACATAAAGTAATTTAATTAAACCACTGTGTAACTGTTGGTAAATTTGCTGCTGCTCATCCCGATTAAGGCTGTTATTGATGTAAGCTGCTTTCACACCTAATGCCTGTAATTGTGTTACTTGATCTTGCATTAGAGAGATTAACGGAGAAATAACCACCGTTAACCCTTCAAAAGCTAAAGCTGGGACTTGGTAACATACTGACTTACCGCCACCAGTGGGCAGTAACACCAATGAGTCTTGCCCGCTTAATGCTGCATTGATAACCGTTTCTTGGCCATCACGAAATTCACTATAGCCAAACACTTGCTTAAGTATGGCTGCGGGAGTGCGCACTATGGTGCTTGATGTGGGGGTTTGTGTATTCATTGCGCTTATTTTAGAGCTTTTAAGTGACCTTGCATAGCTACCTATACGCTTTTTATATCGCACTTTATACAATGCTATGCTTTACTCATCCTACCAGATTCAAATAATAGATAATAATAATGAATAAAACTATGTTAATTGAGCAAGTCGCTAAGGTATTCGTAGAGCAAATGCCGTTTAATCAATTCTTACAAATTAAGGTCGTATCGCTTGATGCTGAGCAAGCGCAAATTAGTTTTCCTTGGCAAGATGTATTTATTGGTAACCCAGCACAAAAAATTCTTCATGGTGGTGTGATTTCAGCAGTACTTGATAATGTAGGTGGTATGCTTGCTGCCGCTGCGATGATTGATAAGCTTACTGAGTTCGATGTAGTGAGCATTCAGCAAAAATTAGCTACTTTAGGTACTATTGATTTACGTACCGATTATTTACGTCCAGGTAAGGGAGTAGAGTTTACTGCGAGTGCAAAGCTGATTCGTTCAGGCAATAAAGTGTGTGTTTGTCGGATGGAATTGCATAATGAAAAAAGAACTCAAATAGCGTTTGGTACAGCAACGTATTTAGTTGGATAAAATGTGTTCAGGGGGTAAACTAGCGGCCTTTTTCAGCATCTAGATTCTATTTATGCCTACTAATCAAGAACAACGCAAGGGTGTTATTTTAGCCTGCATGGCTTTTTTTATGTGGGGTCTTGCACCCATTTACTTTAAGTTATTACAGCACATATCGGCTTTTGAAATATTAATGCACCGAGTTGTGTGGTCGGTGTTATTTATTGTGATTATTGTCGCTGTTTTAAAGCAGTGGCATAAAATCCAGCATGTCATTAAGCAACCAAAGTTAATTTTAATGCTTACCCTAACAGCTACACTGCTGGGGTTTAACTGGGGATTATTTATATGGGCAGTTAATAATAACCATATGCTTGATGCCAGTCTTGGGTATTATATTAATCCACTTTTAAACGTGTTGCTAGGTATGTTGTTTTTAGGCGAAAAGCTACGAAAATGGCAGGGTTTTGCTGTCGCTCTGGCGCTTGGCGGGGTCGTTATTCAATTAATTAGCTTTGGTTCATTTCCGGTAGTGGCATTTTCACTCGCTAGTTCATTTGCTATTTATGGATTATTACGTAAAAAGTTACCTATCGAATCGTTACCAGGTCTATTATTGGAAGCGCTTATACTATTACCATTTGCAGCTATTTATTGGTGGTTTATGCTTCCTACAGCAAGTTCAGATCTCATTGTTAATGATTGGCATACAAATCTACTGTTGATAAGTGCGGGTGTTATAACAACATTACCTTTACTGTGTTTCACGGGAGCTGCAAAAAGATTGCAATATACAACATTAGGTTTTTTTCAGTATATTGGTCCAAGTCTGATGTTTGTACTCGCGGTGGTATTTTACGGTGAAGTGTTTAGCGCGGAGCGCGTTGTTACTTTTGCATGCATTTGGAGTGCGCTGGCAATATTTAGCTGGGACTCGTACCGACAAGCACAAAAGCGCAAGAAAGCAGCGCTCCTTGCGCGAGCAGAATCAGTTTAAGAAATAACTATATTACGACCAGACTCTTTTGCTTCGTAAAGTTTTATATCGGCCTGTTTTAATAATTCATCAATTTGATAAACAGGCCCGTGTACATACCCAATGGAGATTGTGAATTTAATTTTTAAATTACTAAATTCTGAGCTGCTTAGTTCAATAAAGTGCCTAAACCCTTCAAGGCGTTTCAGTGCTTCTTCTTTGCTTGTTTCGCCAAAATAAACAGCAAACTCTTCACCACCTAAACGAGCAACGAGCTGCTTTTCAAAATATTTAGCAAAGCAAATAGACAGTCCTTTAAGTACTTCATCGCCCACATCATGTCCATGCGTGTCATTGATTGATTTAAAGTGGTCAATATCAAGCATAGCTAAAGAGGAGGCTTGACTGCTTTTTTCTATTTTTTTCAGTGACTTTGTTGTTTCTTCAAAAAAGTAGCGTCGGTTAGGTAGCTTAGTTAAAAAATCAGTATTTGCTTGCAGTCGGATTGTGGCTATTTGCTCTAGCATGTCGACGTTTTGGCTTAAACGACAATAAAATTCTTCATTGTTGAATGGTTTTCGCAAGTAGTCATTAGCACCATTTTTAAGAAAACGTGTTGAAAGATGAGAAGCATCAGAGCCAGAAATACCAATAATTGCTTTTTCATCATTACTGTAAAGTCGGCGAATTTCGCCGCACAGTTCATCACCATTCATATTGGGCATTTCATTATCAGTGATAATGACAGCTATATCGGGTGTTTTTTCTAGCATTGCTAAGGCTTCAATACCATCACTTGCTTGGAGTATTTGGTATTTATGGCGGCTAAGTAAGCTGCAAATATGACGACGTGTAGCAGCTGAGTCATCTACAACGAGTACTTTAACATTTTCGTTACGAGGTAGGCGCTGCAATTGTTTTTCTAAGTATTGATAGGCTTGTTTATTTTCTTTAGTGATGTAATCAATAATTGGATACTTTTCAACAGTGTCACGCGTTGTTGAATCTAAACTTCCGGTCATGACGATAGTTGGAATTTCAGCTTCTATAGTGCAGGGCACCGCTTCTCCCCTAGGGGCGTCGGGTAATATGAAATCTACTACAGCGCAAAAATATGAGTTTTTACTGATCAGCTCTTTAGCTTCAGCTAACGAACCTGCAATATCCGCATCATAACCGATTTTCATCGCTATATGCTTTTGTACTCGCGCTATTGTAGGTGTATCTTCAATGATAAGTATTTTTCGTGTCACGTAACACCTTGTTTTCGGCTTTGCCGAATATAATTGCTTATACAAGTTGTAACCGCTAAAACAAGAAAAAGCAAATAACAATGTCTTTAGGCCACTTATAAATCAACGCGAAAGTGGCCTAAAAAGGAATTTTAGATGCTATCAGATTCTGAATAATAGTCGCTACTTGGCAGCGTAGGTGCTGACATTTTTGAACGACCAAATAAAGTGTGAAATTTTGTTTTTGAAGTCGTTAATTTTAAGTATTTGATCCAAGCTCGCTCGATTGGATTCGTCGGCTCTTGGCTACCTGCAGTAACAGATATAAATTGTTCTTGAATTTCATTTTGTGGTTCAAGGGTTTTGTTGTATAACCCCTGTAGAACAACACCGTGTTGCTCAAGGATACTGGCTTCAAGTAACGTAAAGTTGCCGCTACGCGAAAATCCGCGTGGAAAATTGTAATCATCATAGAACTGACGTTGGCTTACAAATGCTTGACGAAGTAGTGAAATATTAATGTTCATTGCTGTTTCCTCATACCCGGATCTTAAGCTGGAGTATGGATCAAGTTACGTAATTTATTAAACAAAAAATTTTTATCGTGAGGATAAAATATTGGATATCGATTTATTAAAAACGTTTGTTGAGGTGGTGCGAACTCGCCACTTTGGTAAGGCGGCTGAAAACCTTTATATCACGCAATCGGCGGTAAGTTTTAGAATTCGTCAATTAGAGCAAGGTTTAGGCGTTAACCTGTTTATTCGACAACGTAACAATATTCAGCTTACAGCACCTGGCGAGCGTCTATTACCGCACGCACAAATGATTATTACAGGTATGCAACGTGCAAAAGTTGATGTGGCACTTGCTGACAACATGCATAAGCAAGTGTGTTTAGCGGGTACACCTAATATATGGGATGCTTTTTTACAATTTGGTATTTCAAATATTGTATCTGCTATGCCCGGTGTGTCACTCGTTGCTGAAGTTAAAGCACAGCAAGAAAGTACGCGTTTATTGTTAGAACGTACACTGGATTTGGCTATATTATTTGATCCGCCTAAAGTGGATGAATTAGTTGTAGAGCGTATTTGCGCATTACCCATCATTCCTGTGAGTGCTTTTGAATCTGCAGCCAATGATAATTTTTTTGATAACCAATATGTTTATGTTGACTGGGGCACTACTTTTTCGCTGTGGCACGCACGTCAATTTACCGGACGTACGCCTCCGTACTTTCGTACAAGTACAGGGCGTATTGCATTAGATTTAATATTGCAATGTGGTGGTAGTGCATTTATTCCTGAAGTGTTAGCAAAAAGCCATATTGAGAATGGAGAGTTATTTGAAGTGTCGGATGTAGAGCACACATCTCGCGATATTTTTGTTGCTTATCATAGGGATAATGAGCAAAAACCATTGCTTGAAACCCTTGTTAACTTACTGGTTGAGCTAACCCCAAACATTAGCAGTGATTTTAGCGAGAAAAAATAGCGATATACTCAAGATCGCATAGACTAATAAACGGTGTACAAAATTTTAGTGTTAAATGAATTGCAGTTTTTATTCTTTTTTATGAATTAAATAAGTCATAAATATTTCTGTTGTAATATTACTGTAATTTATCGCTGGCAAACTGCAGCTGTTTTAAAAATTAGCCTGTTGCGTTTATTGAGGAAATAATATGAATTTTGCAAAGTCGAGCCTGTTATTAGCTGTATTGAGTGGTGTATCTTTTTCTGCATTAGCTGATGTTGATGTTTATGGTAAAGCAAATGTCTCTGTACAATCATCTGATGATGGTGAAGGGTCATTCACTGAAATTAAGAGTAATGCATCACGCATTGGTTTCAAGGGTTCTGAAACACTCAGTGAAGGCCTTGAAGCGGTCTATAAATTCGAATTCCAAGTAAATGTTTCAGATGATTCAAAAGATACGTTAACTTCACGCAACCAATATGTTGGTTTGAAAGGTGGTTTTGGTCAAGTTGTGCTTGGTCGTAATGATACTGCGCTAAAGCAATCGCAAGGTAAGCTTGATTTATTTAATGACCTTGAAGGCGATATTAAAAATTTATTCAAAGGTGAAAATCGCTTAAGCGATACAGTAACGTATTCATCAAATGACCTAAGCGGTTTTAAAGTACTTGCCACTTACGTCGCTGAAAAAGACAGTGAAGGCGAAAATGGTTACTCATTGGCGCTTACTTATGGCGATTCAGGTTTAAAGAAAAGCAAGGTGTACGCATCTATTGCAGCTGACAGTGAAGTGAATGGCTATGATGTAGTGCGTGCTACCGTACAGGGTAAAGTGGCTGATATTAAATTAGGCGCAATGTATCAAACCCAAGAAAAAGTAGATGGCAGCGGTGATGCTGATGGTTATTTGGTTAATGCAGCTTATACGTTAGATAGCAATACGTTTAAAGTGCAGTATCAGGTAATGGATTTTGATGACGCGGATAAGAAGACGGCGATATCAGCTGGTGTTGATCATAAATTAAGTAAAAATACTAAACTATTTGCCTTCTATTCTAACTTTGATATGGATAGTAATGTTGATCAAGATTACTTAGGTTTAGGTATTGAATACAAGTTTTAATTAGTCGATATAGCTTCCCCTCTTTTATGGCCTTATTCATACTTGAATAAGGCTTTTATATCTAAGCAACCCCAATATACCCAAGCCATCTTAAGATGCACACTTCAGCGTTTCATTGGTGTTTAATATCAAGGCGTTACTTTGCACTTGCTTAAATCGCTTTTAATTTCAACGACGCTCGCATTTTGAGATCGCTTGGGTACATATTCTCTTTGGTTTTAGGCTAAGGCGTAATCAGATTTTCCTGCTAGCCATCGGTTGATTAATTTATCAACTTGCTCAGGATATTGATTAAGCATTTGCAGTGCTATAGGTCTTACTTGATTGAGCGTGTGTTTATCGCGAGTTAAGTCCGCTATTTTAAATTCGGCTAACCCTGTTTGTTTGGTGCCAAGCACTTCACCTGGGCCACGGATCTCTAAGTCTTTCTCAGCAATAATAAACCCGTCATTACTGTCTCTTAATACGGCTAAGCGTTTTTTCGCGGTAAATGACAGTGGTGCATGGTATAAAAGAACGCAGTGAGATGCGGTTGCTCCACGACCAACTCGGCCCCGTAATTGGTGTAGTTGGGCAAGGCCAAGTCGTTCTGGGTTTTCAATAATGATCAAACTGGCGTTTGGCACATCTACACCTACTTCAATCACCGTGGTTGCAACCAATATATGTATGTTACCCGCTTTAAATTCGCTCATAATGGCTTGTTTTTCAGCTGCTTTCATTCGGCCATGAACTAACCCTACGGTTAAGTCGGGCAAAGCACGAGTTAATTGCTCTGCACTATCTTCAGCTGCTTGACACTGCAGTACTTCAGATTCATCGATTAAGGTGCATACCCAATAAACTTGGCGTCCCTGTTCTGTGCAGGCTGTTTTTACTCGTGCAATAATTTCATCCCGACGAGTATCGGGCAGTGCAACGGTTGTGATTGGGGTTCGCCCAGGGGGAAGTTCGTCAATCACCGATGTCTCTAAGTCAGCATAAGCAGTCATAGCTAGCGTGCGAGGGATTGGCGTGGCAGTCATCACCAGTTGATGAGGAAAGCAGTCGCCAAAGCGGCCTTTTTCTCGCAGCGATAATCGCTGGTGAACACCAAAGCGGTGTTGTTCATCAATGATGATTAATACTAGATTATTAAAAACGACTTGTTCTTGAAATAACGCATGGGTGCCTACTATCATTTGCGCGTCACCTGAGGCTATTTTTTCAAGTGTCGCTGTACGCTCTTTGCCTTTTGTTTTACCGCCAAGCCATGCTGTAGTGATCCCAAGCGGCTCAAACCAATTTTTGAAGGTTATGCCATGCTGCTCAGAAAGTATCTCTGTAGGAGCCATAAGTGCGACTTGGTAGCCCTGTGCTATTGCAGTTAAAGCACTTAGTGCAGCGACCAAAGTTTTACCCGACCCTACATCCCCTTGGACTAAACGCATCATAGGGTAGGGGTGTTGCAAATCACTTTTTATTTCAGCAACGACTCTGCTTTGCGCATTGGTGGGGGCAAACGGAAGTTGTGCTAAAAAGTCTGGTTCTAAGTGGTTAATTGGCGCAAGGGCTACGGCTTTTACTTGTTGCCCTTGTTGACGTAACTTTAATAGGCTTAAGTTTTGCGCAAGTAATTCTTCAAATACCAAACGTTGTTGAGCTGGATGAAGCCCTAGCTCTAGCGCCGCTAAATCAACATCATTACTTGGACGATGTAACAATAATAAAGCGTGACTTAAACCCATGCCTGCATGTTGAAATTGCGCAGGCAATAACTCTTCTATTTGATATTTTTCAAGCAAGGAAATGACCTGATCGCTCAATGCACGTATAGAGAGTTGTTTTAACCCCTCTGTTGTCGGATAGACGGGAGTGAGTGTGGTCGCAGTAGGTTGCTCTAATAGTGTTTCACTTAAACTGTATTCAGGGTGTGTCATTTCGAACCCAACACGACCACGGCGTACCTCACCAAAGCAGCGGATCACTTTCCCATTGCTGAAGGCATTCTTTTGTGCTGCAGTGAAATTAAAAAACCGCAGTGTTAAACGGCCAGTGCCATCATTAACTTGGCAAACAAGCATCTTACGTTTACCAAAAGTAATTTGGCTCGTTTCAATGGTAGCTTCAATGCTTACATGGCTATGGACTGCTAAATCGCTGATTGCATAAATGCGAGTACGATCTTCGTACCTCAGGGGTAAATGAAAGAGCATATCTTGCGCTGTGCTAATGCCTAATTTCTTTAGCCGCTCGGCCATTTTAGGGCCAACGCCTTTTAGATCGGTAATGGGGTAGCGGCTTAACGTTAGCTTGGACACTGTACGCTCAAATCTTTCATTTTTAGATAGTTTTTAGTTTACGTGCGATTGCTGAGGGCATCAAGCATGTTTTAATCGTAGCCAAAACGCGTCATCGGCAATAATTTCACCATTTTCGTCAAGACCAGGATAAGGAAGTGACTTCTCTTTGCATTTTTGGGCGATGATAGGATGGCAGCCTTCAAACAACATTTTATGCTTTATGGTTTCATCAAGCCTACCTGACTCATATAAACCCGCTTTAAGGCGTTGATTTTGAGCTTCAAATAAAATTAATGCAGCCGCAACAGATACATTTAATGATTGCGCCATACCTTGCATCGGGATGATGATATTTTTATCTGCATGGGCAAGGGCTCGTGGGGAGATCCCCGTTTTTTCTTGGCCTACGATAATCGCTGTGGGAAGCGTGTAATCAATCTCGCGATAATCAACTGCATCAGGGCATAAGTTGGTCGCTAATATTTGCACCTGAGGGTTGTGCTGACGCATGAGAGTGACGGCATCGTCGATATCTTTATGCAAGTGTGTGGCGATCCAATTTTTACTGCCACCGGACGTGTTATTAGTCAGCCATTTTTGGTTTTCTGGCCATACTGCGTGAACATTATGACACCCTACAGCATCAGCGCTGCGTACAATAGCAGACAAGTTATGGTGTTTGTGCACATCTTCTAAGCACACTGTTAAATCAGTTTGACGACGATCTAGTACACTTTTAATGCGGTGATAGCGAGTGTTTTCCATTTTTAGCCTTGTCTGAACTCATAAATTAACGCCATTATACCTTAAGGCATTACGCTGCGGCTAATTGGGTTTTGTAATGAAATTAAGGTTTCAGTTGACTGGATTGCTTCGATGGCCTGAATTTTGTTAATTAGTACATCTTGTAAGTGATCAATCGAACGAGTCATTACTTTAATAAAAATACTGTAATTACCTGTGGTGTAATAAGCTTCAACGACTTCTTCAAGCTCTTTTAAGTACAATAAGGTTTGCGGGTAGTCACGGGCATTATTGAGGTTAATACCTATAAAACAGCATACATCGTAGCCTAATTGCTTGGCATTTACGCTTACTTGGGTACCTATGATGATCCCTGCCTGCTTCATTTTTTCAATCCGTACATGAATTGTACCTGCACTAACGGTAAAACGTTTAGCTAATTCAGCATAGGCTATACGAGCATTATCCATTAATGCGTGGAGGATCTGTTTATCGAGATTATCGATTTGATAATTTTCCATATAAATACCTGCTTTAAATTATTGAATCTTTATTTTTTATACCATTAAATTGATTAAATTTACATATTAAAGGTGTTTTTGTTATTGGTTATTGAATTAAAGTACGAAATGCTTGAGGATTGCTTTAACGACATGGCTGCTTTGAACGCAATCATGCAAGTAACAATAACTGGGAATGAGGCCAATTATTATGAGTTCACACTTTGTGCAGCAACAGCAACAAATTAGTAAAGTTAAACAATTTTTTTCACAGCAATTAGAACTGCAACTAGGGTTGATTGAAGTGCAGGCGCCTATACTTGCGAAAGTTGGTGATGGTATTCAGGATAACCTTAGTGGTACTGAGAATGCCGTTGCTGTAAATGTTAAAACTATCCCCGACAGTCAGTTTGAAGTTGTTCACTCACTTGCAAAGTGGAAGCGTAAAACATTAGCCGATCATGATTTTGCTTTAGGCGAAGGGTTATATACCCACATGAAAGCTCTACGCCCAGATGAGGATTCATTAAGTCCAATACATTCAGTGTATGTAGATCAGTGGGATTGGGAAAAAGTGATTTGTGCAAGCAGTGAGCGCTCTTTGGATAAATTAAAAGAAACGGTGGATGCTTTATATAAAGGTTTAAAGGCCACTGAGCAATTTGTATCTGATGAATTTGGGATCACCCCATTTTTACCTGTCGAGATTACGTTTGTACACAGCGAGCAATTACGCCAAATGTATCCTGGCTTTACAGCTAAACAACGTGAAAAAGCGATTACTCAAGAATATGGCGCGGTATTCTTAATCGGCATTGGCGGCGCACTAGCTGATGGTAAAATTCATGATGTACGTGCCCCTGACTATGACGATTGGTCTACTCAAACATGTGATCAATACGCGGGCTTGAATGGGGATATTTTAGTGTGGAACCCAGTGCTTGAAGACGCATTTGAAATATCGTCAATGGGTATTCGTGTATCGCCAGAAGCGCTAGTCGCACAATTGGCAATTACAGGTGATGAAGAGCGGCTAGAGCTTGACTGGCATAAGCAGCTACTAGCTAAGGAGTTACCTCAAACAATAGGCGGTGGCATTGGTCAATCTCGGTTAGCAATGCTGTTATTGCAAAAACCACATATTGGCCAAGTGCAAGTGAGTGTATGGCCTGAAGAGTTAAGACTGCAAGTAACGGGTATTTTATAAAATATATTGAAATGAATAGAGGCTAAATCTGATTTAGCCTCTATTAAGAAATTAATGATTAACTGGTTTTAAATTCAATTTCTATTTTCCCTTCTTGCAGTTTTACATTGCAAGGGGGGTAGGTACGATTAGTTTTTAAGACTTTATCAAAAATGTGAATTTCTACTCCGGAATGAAGCTTTTGGTTCACAGCCAAGTTAGCTTCACTAAGCAGCTTATTTAAATGATGATCAAGGCTAGATAAGCGCTGCTCAAGCTGTTCCGCTTGTTGGCAATAATGTTGTTGAGTGGCTCCAATCTTAGTCATCAATAATTTTTTCTTTTCTTTATCTTTCACTAAGTCAGCTTTTTCAAGGGCTGCTTGAAGAGTATCGAGCTGTTCGTCAGTACGAGCGAGTTCTTTAAAGCAGTCATCTGTTTCTTTGATAATGTTTTGTCCCGAAACAGCCATATTTATCATCATTTTAGCGCCGGATTCATTGCCGATCTCTCCGGCGATAATCATTCCTGCGTCTAATATTTCACCGCCAAATAATTTACCTTTAGGGTGATCACTTTGGCCTACTTGCAAAAGTTGTGTTGCTTTCATTTCACAATGACTTGCTTGGCGTTCAATAAAAATATTGCTGCCAGCAAGATGGCTATATTGTGCATGAAGAAGGTGGATGTCTCCTTGGCAGGTTATTTTACAAGACAAAGATTTATCATCGAGCTGGTGGCCAATAACACCTTGCTTTATTGTTACATTTCCTTGGGCTATGAGCTCACCAGATTCAACAGTACCTAATACGGTAATGTCACCTTTGGCTGTTACCTTCATACCAGGTTCTATGTTGTGAGTAACAATTACACTGCCATCAAAGTAAACATGGCCACTTTTAACATTTACATCTCCAATGGTATAAATATCATCAACTCGCATGCCATTACGAATATCAACAGGAACCCCTGGAATAGTTGAAACGAGCTCTAATGGATTGTTCTTTGATATTTCAGCACCTTCACCCGCGACTAAAGGAGAGCTCTCCCCTGGTTTTGCAGGTAACACATCCCCTAAAACAGTAAAGCCCTCTTTACCTGGGGTTGCAGGTTGTTGGCGGATCAATAATACACCTGGCTCGACGCTCGCTAGTTTGCCAAAGTCTCGCATATCAACGGTACCGTCTTCACGTAGTGTCGGTGCATTGAGGCGCTCTTTTAAGGTTTTCACGAGAGGTATTAATCTTGATGGTTGACCATCGGTTGGCAGGCGACCTTTGGCTAAAGTGCCTTTTGCTATTTGACCTGCAGGTATTTCAAATTGTTGTTGTAGTAACTGTTCTAAAAATACTTGTTTGTACCCTCTTGCAACACCAGCTTTGATTAGGTGTTGCTTTGCAGTATCAAGATCAATAATGCTACCACCTTGTGCGAGTGTTAATTCGCCTGTAGCAAGCATTTTATCGTCGCTAATAACGACATTAAACGAGGCATCATATTTAACTGCTACGACTAATGTGCGTTCTTTATTCGGTTTCTTGAAGTAAGCATTGATTGTGTTCAGCTCAATTTTGCAATCGCAGAATTTTGATTTTTCAAGGGCTTCGATAACAAAAGCCGCACTCGGGGGCGAATGTTCAATAACATCGAGTAGTACATTACCATTATGAGCAAGCTTAAACACACACTATCCTTTTGCAACGCTAGAATTAAAGGTTTATGAATTTAAGAGTGCTAGAGAATTGTATAACTGTCAAGAAAATCGCTGAGGCTTTAATGTTGATAGCGGACAAAAGTTAATTTTGGCCGCTATCAACAGTGGGTTAGTTAGTTGATGGTAGTTCCATAATGCCATCAATTTCAACTTGTACGCCTTTTGGTAAAGCTCTAACCCCAATTGCTGCTCGCGCAGGATAAGGCGCTTTGAAATACTGACTCATTACTTCATTTACTGTCGCAAAGTTAGAAAGATCGGTTAGGTAAATATTAACTTTTACTAGGTCTTGAATTTCACCACCGGCTTCTTCACACACAGCACTAATATTTTTAAAAACTTGATGTGTTTGTTCCGCAAAGTCTTCAGAAATCACTTCCATAGTATCTGGCACTAATGGGATTTGCCCTGAAAGGTAAACTGCGGTGCCAACTTTAACGGCTTGACTATAAGTACCGATTGCCGCAGGTGCTTGATCAGTAGAAATAAATGCTTTGTTCATGATTTTCCTATTTTATTTTTTACGATAGACTTTTTGCACGTCAGGCATCACACGAATTCTACGCATAATGTTGGCAACATGGACACGATTTTTAACCGTAACCCCTAAATCTATCACGTATAAATTACTTTCTTTTTCA
Source organism: Pseudoalteromonas sp. Ld20 (assembly GCF_045064175.1). Taxonomy (NCBI): domain Bacteria; kingdom Pseudomonadati; phylum Pseudomonadota; class Gammaproteobacteria; order Alteromonadales; family Pseudoalteromonadaceae; genus Pseudoalteromonas; species Pseudoalteromonas sp. Ld20. The sequence continues at coordinate 8,632 of NZ_JBISHB010000045.1, read as the reverse complement.
TCGGTAGCGATTTCGACAATGTTTGCTTGGGTTGTAGCAATAACATTGGTTAATTTTGCTAATGCACCTTGGTGATTGATAATTTCAACACGCAGTGCTGCAATGTATTCTTTCTCTGGATTATCATCCCATTTTACAACGAGGTATTTTGATCGCTCTGACTCCCAGCCTCGAATGTTTTTACATTCTTGACGATGAACGGTTACCCCTTTACCTTGGCTTATATGCGCAGTGATAGCGTCCCCTGGTACTGGTCTACAGCATTTAGAATAATTAACTAGCATACCTTCAGTGCCAATAATGGTCGCTTTGGCATTTTTGGCAATATCGCCTAAATCATCATTTTGCAATAAACGTCGTGCAATAAGCATATTCATTAAATTACCAGAACCAATTTCAACAAGTAGCTCTAATACACTATTAAGTTCATGTTCTTCTAGTACACGATTAATATTTTCAACCGGAATATCATCAAATTTAGTTTCACCTAAAGCTGAATCGAGCAATCTTCGGCCTAGTAATAATGCTTCTTCATGATGCTGGCTTTTGAGGTAATTACGAATGCCTAAGCGTGCTTTACCAGTAACAATAAAGTTTAGCCAAGTGGCATTTGGATGCGCGCCTGAGCTAGTAATAACTTCAATTGTTTGGCCTGTATCCAGTGCTTTACTTAGTGGGTACGGTTTACGATTAACACGTGCACCAACACAGGTATTCCCTACGTCAGTGTGTACGGCATAAGCAAAATCTACAGCAGTTGCACCCATAGGTAGCTCGACAATACGACCATCAGGGGTAAAGACATAAATTTCTTCAGGGAATAACTCTGTTTTAACATTTTCAACAAATTCAAACGATGAACCTGCGCTCTGCTGCAATTCGAGTAAGCTTTGCATCCACTGGCGAGCACGTTGCTGTGCAGTGTGACCGGCACTGTCACCTGATTTTTTATACATCCAATGCGCCGCTACACCTTTATCTGCCATATGATCCATATCATGAGTACGAATTTGGATTTCAACAGGTATACCATGAGGACCGACTAATGAAGTGTGTAGTGATTGATAACCGTTGGTTTTAGGTACTGCGATGTAGTCTTTAAAGCGAGTTTCAATTGGTTTATAGAGGTTATGAGCCACCCCTAATACACGGTAGCAGATATCCATTGAATCAACCGCAATTCTAAATGCGTAAATATCCATTACTTCATTAAACAGTAGTTCTTTATTCAGCATTTTTTTATAGATACTGTATAAATGTTTTTCACGACCTGAGACGGTTGCTTTAATGCCGGCTTCTTCTAAACGTGCTGTGATTTCTGTTTGGATATTTGAAATAACTTCTTTACGGTTTCCGCGCGCTTTGGCAACTTCTGATTTAAGTGCGCGGTGGCGCATTGGGTAGAGGGCTTGAAATCCTAAATCCTCTAATTCATTCTTAATATCATGAATACCTAAACGATTGGCAATCGGTGCATAAATCTCTAACGTTTCACGTGCAATGCGACGACGTTTATCAGGACGAAGTGCCCCTAAAGTTCGCATATTATGAGTACGATCTGCAAGTTTGATTAAAATAACCCGAATATCTTGGGTCATTGCCATAATCATCTTTCGATAGTTTTCAGCTTGAAATTCTTTTTTATCTTTAAAGCTTAGTTTATCAAGCTTGCTGACGCCCTCCACCAATTCAGCAACTGTTTCGCCAAATATTTCGGCTAAATCTTGTTGGCTAAAGTCGGTATCTTCAATCACGTCATGCATCAATGCTGCCATTAATGTTTCGTGATCTAAGTGCATGCCAGCCAAAATCTGGGTTACTTCAACAGGGTGGGTTATGTAAGGTTCGCCGCTTGAGCGAGTTTGACCCTCATGGGCCTCTCGGGCTACCACGTAGGCTTTTTGTACCAGCTCTACATCAGCAGCAGGTAAGTATTCTGATATTTTCTTTTTTAGACCTTCAAAAAGATACATTCACACTCCAATGTTCGAGTGAAGCAAATAGGTAACGGTAAGTTAAGAATATACGATGAAAAGGAGGGATTGCCAACGACTAGAGTAGAAATACTACGTCGTTGGCTAAATCGGACCGGGAAGTCAGATTATTGGTTGCCACCTACAATAGCAGCAACGGCAGCCATTTCAGCTGCTTCTTGGTGTTGTTGCTCTTCACGATCAATAAGATCCATCGATGAGCTATCAACTAAACCAAGTTCAATTTCACGTAAAGCAACAACTGTTGGCTTATCGTTTTCAGGATCAACTAGTGGGTTTTTTCCACCAACTGCAATTTGGCGGGCACGACGAGCCGCAACTAAAATTAAGTCAAAACGATTACCAATTGCATCTACTGCATCTTCAACAGTTACGCGAGCCATCTTCAGCACTCCAAATAAATTTTTAAGCAAAGACGTAGTTTACTGCACCGAGCCAGATTCGCCAATAGCTTGTGGTTAATTTAAACAAATAAAATACTTACCGAGCTTAAATTAAGATTTAACTCAGTAGGTCAGCGAGTAAATCTTGATGACGAATAGCTTGGCTTTGTAGTGATAGGCGTTTTGCTAGCACAATTGTTTCAATTTCATTCAATGCACTGGCAAAATCATCGTTAACGACGACATAATCATATTCATCGTAGTGAGAGGTTTCTGATTGTGCTTTAGCCATTCTACTTGCAATCACTTCTTGTGAATCTTGTCCGCGGTTATTTAAGCGAGATTCAAGCTCTGCTTTTGATGGCGGTAGGATAAAAATGGTTTCTATATCATCAACAAGTTTGCGTAATTGTTGCGCGCCTTGCCAGTCAATATCTAAAAACACATCAATACCGGCAGCGAGTTGCTCCTCAATTGCTTGCTTTGATGTGCCGTAGTAATTATCAAAGACTTGGGCCCATTCAAAAAAATCATTTTTTTCGATCAATGATTTGAATTCATCAACATTCACAAAATGGTAATGTGCGCCGTTTTCTTCACCAGGGCGAGGTGAGCGGGTAGTGTGTGATACAGACACTTTCATATCACTATACTTAGCTAACAATGCATTGATTAAGCTTGATTTACCTGCGCCAGATGGGGCTGATAAAATAAACAGGTTACCGCGAGTTTGCGCCATTATTTAATTCTCTACATAAAGTAAACAGGCTTGGGTTAACTATTACCCAAGCCTTTGATAGGAGCATTGTACTGTAAATGACTAAACTAGCTCAACTACACATTACCTTAGTTTAAATTTAGCAACTAATTGCGCAAGTTGCTCTGCTTGGCTATTTAATGAGTTTGCGGAGTGCGCAGCAACTTGAGTGTCACGGAGTGAGCTTTGGCTTGATTGCTCAATGAGTGACACATCTTTAGCCATTTCACTTGCAACAACAGACTGCTCTTCTGTGGCTGTTGCGATAGATTGGATCATTGCTGCGATTTCAGTTGCGCCAACCACAATGTTCTCTAGCTGATTACCAGCCTCTTCAGCTAAAGTTACGCTCATATTTACTTGTTCAACACTACTTTGCATTGAGTTCACTGCAACTTGCGTTTGATTTTGAATGGATTGCACAGTATTAACTACTTCTTCAGTTGCTTTAGTTGTTCGCTCAGCTAAAGTACGAACTTCATCGGCTACAACGGCAAATCCACGACCTTGTTCACCGGCTCGAGCAGCTTCAATTGCAGCGTTTAATGCTAGCAGATTAGTTTGCTCTGCGATGCTGCCTATAACCCCTATCACATTGCCTATTTGCGCACTTAAATCACCAAGTTCAGTCACCGTATCTGCAGTAGTTTGTACGCGCGCTGAGGCACTTTTAATTTCATCAACTGTACTTTTTACTGATATACCCCCATTGCTTGCGAGATCTTTTGCATTTTCAGCTTGGCTGGAGGCTTGCTGACTCTGACGCGCAACTTCGGAGACCGTTGAACTCATTTCTTCAATAGCTGTCGCGACCTGTGTTGATTGATCGGCAGACTCTTGGCTGCGGGTTGCTATTTGGGTGTTTGTATTTGCAATATCACCACTTGAAAGCTTCACATCAGAAACAACTCCACTGATGGCTTCAAGTAAGTTATTTAATGATAACGACATTTTGTTGGTTGCATCAGCAAGTGCGTCAATTTCATCTTCATTACGATGTTCGATTGCTGGTTTTGATATATCTCCATTACCAATGCTATGAGCGGTATCTAGTACCAAAGAGAGTCTTGATAAAATAGATTTACTAATTAGGTAAGCTACACTAAATCCAATGATGGTTGCTATTAAGGTTATTATAATAATAATAGTTAAAGTAAAATTTAATCCGGTATCTAAGTGATCTAGAGCAGAAGTAGCATCATCTCTTTCTTCATCAGCGGATGATTGTAAAATTGCAACTAATTCATTAATAATACTTTCTTCTAGAGTATTAATTGCGATTTTTGCAGCTGTATGGTTTTGTGGATTATAAGCATTAAAAACAACAGCAGCTTCACGCTTTATCGTTTCAAAGTAACTTTCAATTTGTTTGATATTTTGAATTTCATTGGGCTTTTGTTCTAGCGGTTTTATTAATGTTAGGTATTCAGCAAAGCTTGCTGCATCCTTTTTAAAATCATTTTGCGCAGACAAATCACCTGCTAGATGTGAATTAATCGACGACAGCATATCACCGGCTTCATCAACCATTTCTAAATAATAACGCACCCCGGGTAAATCATCGTTTAGGGCTTCGTTTATTTCAGTTGTGTTAAAGGCGTCGGCAAACTCTTCGTCTTTTAATTTATCTAAAAGAGTCTCTAACTGCTCACCAGATGTATTTTTCAGGCTTTTTGCTTGAGCAATAGCTTGTTGGTGCGTTGCAGGATTGTATTTTTCAAAAATATTATTATTAACGCTTTGATGATACTGTTCCATTAGACTTGAGATTTTATCCATCTTTATACGATCAGAAGCTTTTGCTGATTCGTATTTCCTTAACTCTGAATTAGTTTTCTTGAATTGAGTAAATAGCTCATTAAAATCTTTAACTTTATTCACATCACCAGATAAGTACTCTAAAGCTTCATTTTGCATACGATACATTTCATCAAGCTGCGCCATGTATAAAATAAGCCCAGGTAAGTCATCGCCTTTAATTTCTAAAGCTCGTTGAGTTTCAGTAGATACTTTAAACCAAACAATAGTACTCGAGACTAACATCAAAATGATGATGCTCGAAAATGCAGAGTATAATTTAACATTTAACTTCATAGGTATAACCTTATCTAAATTCAACACTGTTGCTTATTTAGACGTAAGTATAGCCCATTATATTCTATTGGCAGCGAATTATTTATGATAAATAATGTGAATTTATAAAATAAAAAAAGTGGAGAGAGGGGAGGGATCTAAATACTTTTCTTGCAAAACCAGAGTCTATTTAAAGGCACTTAAATGCTAGCTTAAGTACCTATAGATAGACTGAAAGAACAAAATATTTATTTGGGTCTTTTTATTGCGTTACTCTATGTTCTGGATCTGCTCGCGCATTTGTTCAATCAATACTTTAAGTTCAACAGCTGCGCTAGTGATATCACTATTAATAGATTTAGACGCTAGAGTATTTGCTTCGCGGTTAAACTCTTGCATCATAAAATCTAAACGACGACCACACGCTCCGCCTTTTTTAAGAATCTTTTTTGTTTCTTTTACGTGAGATTTTAAACGGTCAAGCTCTTCAGCTACATCTTGTTTTTGTGCTAGGTAAATAAGTTCTTGCTCAAGGCGTGATTCGTCAATATTAGCGGTTAAATCCTCTAGTTTTTGAGCGAGTTTTTCACGTTGCCATTTTGCTATTTCCGGCATGTGAGTTTCTACTATATTCACTTGTTCTAAAATAGCATCAAGACGGGTCGCTATCATTTCTTCGAGATTAGCACCTTCATCACCACGGGCAGATTTAAAGTCTTCGATCACTTGATCAAAACCCGATATAAGTGCTGTGTTAACGCTGTCCATATCAAGTTCTTCTGCTTCCATAACACCAGGCCAGCGTAAGATATCAACAGGATTAATGTCACCATTACTTTGTTGTTGCACCCATTTAGCACTATTAATAAGCTGCGCTGCCAATGCTTCATTGATCGACAGCTCACCAACATGAGCTGGGTTTGCTACAAACTTTAAGAACACTTCAACTTTACCGCGTTGCAAATGTTTACGTAAGCGCTCACGAATAACCGGCTCCATGCCACGAAATTGCTCAGGTGCGCGGATAAAGGTTTCAAGGTAACGTTGGTTTACTGAACGAACTTCCCAGGTGCCAGTGCCCCAATCGCCTTTAATTTCGCGACGCGCGTAAGCAGTCATACTGTGGATCATGGATGGTTTCCTAGTTTTATTTAGACAATATTAAAGTGATTATACCGTAACACTGTATAAGCTCTAGCGGAAATTTTTGTTGATGAGAATTTTACAGTTGGTTTTTGTTTAAATCAGCATGGCATCTAAGCACACATCGACTTATAATACGTAAAATTCTGAATTAAGGGGATCGTGAATGCGTCCAAGCGAAAGAACACCTAACCAAATTAGACCGGTTACATTTACACGTAATTACACCTTGCATGCTGAAGGCTCTGTGTTGGTTGAATTTGGTAACACTAAAGTACTTTGTACAGCAACTGTTGAATCAGGTGTACCACGCTTTATGAAAGGCCAAGGCAAAGGATGGATCACAGCTGAGTACGGTATGTTACCGCGCTCTACTCATACTCGAAATGGTCGTGAAGCGGCGCGCGGCAAACAAAGCGGTCGAACTATGGAAATTCAACGCCTAATCGCACGAGCACTTCGTGCTGCTGTAGATTTAAAAGCGTTAGGTGAAAATACTATTACTATTGATTGTGATGTTATTCAAGCTGATGGCGGAACACGTACCGCATCTATCAGCGGCGCATGTGTTGCGTTAGTCGATGCACTTACACATATGCGTAGTAAAGGTATGATCAATTCGAATCCTCTTAAATATATGATCGCTGCTATATCTGTTGGCATCTATAAAGGCCAGGCTATTAGTGATTTAGAGTATCTAGAAGATTCAGCCGCTGAAACAGATATGAATGTAATTCTTACTGAAACAGGCAAAGTGATCGAAATTCAAGGTACTGCGGAAGGCGAACCATTTTCGTTTGACGAGCTTGATGAGCTGCTAACACTTGCAAAACATTCAATTCGCGAAATTATCGATATTCAAAAACAAGCATTAGCTTAATAAATGATAGGTTTATAGCAATGAAAGATTATCAAATAGAGTTTATTGAATTTGCCCTTGAAAAGCAGGTACTAAAGTTTGGTGAGTTTACTTTAAAGTCTGGCCGTACTAGTCCTTACTTCTTTAATGCGGGCTTATTTAATACTGGTCGTGACCTTGCACGCCTTGGTCGTTTTTATGCCGCAGCATTAGAAGATGCTGCAATTGAATATGATGTATTATTTGGCCCTGCTTATAAAGGTATTCCAATTGCAACGACTACCGCAGTCGCACTTGCTGATCATCATGATAAAGATGTGCCTTATTGTTTTAACCGTAAAGAGAAAAAAGCACACGGCGAAGGTGGCACATTAGTCGGCTCTGAGCTTAAAGGTAAAATCATGTTAGTTGATGACGTGATCACTGCTGGAACAGCAATTCGTGAGTCTATGGAGATCATCGCGCAAAACGGTGCAGACCTAAGCGGTGTGTTAATAGCACTAGACCGCCAAGAAAAAGGAAAAGCAGAGCTTTCTGCAATTCAAGAAGTAGAGCGTGACTTTGGAACTAAAGTAGTTTCAATCGTTAAGCTTGCTGATTTAATCAGTTACCTTGAGAGTAAAGGTACTATGGATGAGCATCTAGAATCAGTAAAAGCATACCGTGAACAATATGGTATTGCTTAACTAGAGTTATTTAAATAAAGCCCAGTGATATATCACTGGGCTTTTTACATTTAAAACCCGTTATTAGGGTTATTTAAACGTTAAAAGCTTTGGTTTTGCAGTGTTTGGTTTAAATAATGAACGAACAGTACTTTATTTCAAGTTTTCTTCAAATAACGCTTGCGTAAAATCCGCCGCGCCCTATAATGCGACCCCACTGAGACGGCAGACAGCAACGCTTAGCGGGGCAAGAGTTAATCAGTGAGTCGAGTAAAACTTAACTTTGAAATTCTTTAAAAGAAACTAAAAATTAAGTGTTGACAAAAAAATAGGAAAGCGTAATATGCGCAGCCCTAGCGAGATAAAGTTTAACTTTAATCGCAACGTTCTTTAACAATATAAAGCAATCATCTGTGTGGGCACTCGTACAGATTGAGTTCTAACAGCCGAGCTTAACTTTCTTTTTAGATAGGTAAGCAAGGCAAACAAATTTAGAGTCTCAATGTGATTTCTCGAAAGAGAAACTGAGTGACCAACAGAATAGTTATTTTTAATAATTATTCGGCACAGTCAATTCAATATCGAAAGATATTAAATAAATTCAGAATTCATTGAGCAGGTTCTTCATTCTTTATTGGATGAGAACGGAAAAAACTTTTAATTGAAGAGTTTGATCATGGCTCAGATTGAACGCTGGCGGCAGGCCTAACACATGCAAGTCGAGCGGTAACAGAGAGTAGCTTGCTACTTTGCTGACG
>NZ_JBISHB010000044.1:0-181461 GCF_045064175.1 Pseudoalteromonas sp. Ld20 | reverse complement strand
ATGGTTTCATTGAGAATTTCATGTCGATATTCACGAAGAAATACGAAGAGTTTGCCATGTGTTTTTAAACGGCTACAGATTAATTTTTCTTTTTTACTCAATGCTTCAGGGCATTGCCAATGGCGATTATATTTCATGATATGACTACGTTAGCTAAGACACGCTATTTGATCATGAATTGAAGCAAATGTCGATCTGGTTAGAATGTATACTGATCGGTGCTCTAGGGCGTGCTGCGCTTTCGTGATTAATTTTGCAGCAGTATGTTTGGTATTTAGGCAAGGTATAGCCTATGTAGTGTGGTTGTTCCCCATAAATAGGCGATAACGCAGTATAAATGCCAAACATGCGCTGCCCAAAGGGTTCTTCCTAGGGGCGATTGACTCTTTGTTGCTCGATTTTTACTTAGCCCGCTAGGTTACAAACCTCGCGCCGCGATTAAATCGCCCCTAGATTGAACAAATTTCAATCCACAAAGGTCAACACGCCCTAGCACTTTGCAATAAACAGTATTTAACGCGAGATACTGTTTATTGCACATATTTTTTGGTCTTATCAAGCCTGTTATCTATAGTTATATAATTAAAGTGCCTAGCTAGGTTTGCATGTTGCCATTTAAAAGGTTGTTAACACTAAGTGTGGCTGCTTTGTTGTTCAGTACAGCAAGCTTTGCCAGTAAAAATGTTACACTGCAATTGAAGTGGCTCCATCAATTTCAGTTTGCCGGCTATTATATGGCTGCTGAAAAAGGCTTTTATAAAGATGCTGGCTTGAATGTCACTATCTTACCCGCGGATCCAGATAACCCGGATACTTTTAGTAAAGTACTGGGTGGACAAGCCCACTTTGGGGTTGGCCATTCAGGAATATTACAGCATAGAATTGATGGCAAACCGCTGGTGGCTATGGCCGCGATATTACAATTTTCACCGTATTGTTGGATGGTAAAAAGAAGCTCCGAAATTTTTCATCCTAGGGATTTTGCTAATAAACGCATTAGCAGTATTAGTCGTAAAGAAAGTGCAGAACTACTGGTAATGCTAGAGCGCAGTGGTATTAACACTTCAAAACTCCCCGTTTATTCAGGAAGTGGTGGGAGCCAAGACTGGCTTGATGGATTACTTGATGCGATGCAGGTGTATGTAACTAACGAACCATTTTTGATGCGTCAGGCGGGGGTTGAACATAGATTAATTTGCCCACAAAAGTATGGCATTAATGTCTACAGCGATATTCTTTATACCACCGAAAATATGCTTTTATACCATCCACAAACAGTGGAAAATTTTCATCAGGCGAGCTTAAAAGGGTGGCGCTATGCGATGATGAATTTAGATGAGTCAATTGCCGTTATCCAACAACATTACGCTCCTAATAAAAGTCTTAGCGAATTAACGTATGAAGCTGAGGTCTTAAAGGATTATATTTTACCTCCTGGGACTCATCTCGGCGCTATGTCGATGGCTAAATGGCGATTGATCGCAGACTTATATAAGTTCGATCAGACTGTGTTTAATAGCGCAAAAGAAGGGTTTATCTACTCTTATGATAGACCTGAAGAAATACAAATGTCCTGGATGTTGATCGCTGCAATTATTTTAACTTTATTATCAATACCGCTTTATTTACGACTGATGCTGAGAAAAAGCGTATAATATACACATTCACATTTTACCGCTTATGATCATATGACCCTTGCTGAGCAGTTTACAGCCCTCGATAACCTATTAATAACACACCGTAATTTTTGGCAGTGTACAGCTTTTGATTTTGACGAATTACCATGGCCTGAGTTAGTCCCAGTTTTTGATTTATTAAGCGATGAACAGGTTGCTGAACTGGATACTGATCAGAATGCGCTCTACCAACTTTTTAGCCCCTATATACCCGGTTTGGATACTCTTACTTCTTTGTGTGAGTTAACGGCTGCAAACACAGATCGTGATGAATATCCTTTTTGGCTAAGTAATGGTATTAAAGGGCGTAAATTTACACAATTACAAGACTTTGTCAGTGCACTTGAGCGACCACGGCCTGCGTTACCTATTTTAGAATGGTGTGCGGGGAAAGGGCATTTAGGTCGAATGCTTGCATTTAACAAAGCCTCTAATGTGCACAGTATAGAACTCCAGCAATCATTATGTGAGCAAGGTGAAAAAAGTGCACAACAACAAGGACTGGCTATGCGATTTACTCAGGCCGATGTGTTAAAAGACAACGTTGCTAAGCATTTTTATCCAGCTCTGCATGCCGTTGCTTTGCATGCCTGCGGCGGATTGCATCAAACGTTTATGTATCAGGCCTGCCTTGCAAAAACGCAGCAGATCAGCTTTTCACCGTGTTGCTATCACTTATTTACAGAGGATACTTATCAAGGCATGAGCGTTGAGGCTAAAAAAAGCGAGCTGCGCCTATGCCATCGTGATTTGAAATTAGCGCTACAGGAAATGGTTACGGCACCATCGCGGGTGGCTAAAATACGTGAGACAGAAGTTGAATGGCGCTTAGGGTTTGATGCACTGCGTAAATCTCTCACAGGCTCACAATGCTATGTTAGTGTGCCTTCAGTACATAAAGCTATTTTCTCCGGTTCATTTAAAGCATTTTGTGCATGGGCGGCGGATAAAAAATCGTTAGAGTTACCTCAAGGCATTGATTACGAGTCATTTTTACTAAAGGGGAAAATGCGCAAAAAGGTGACTGATCGCATTGAACTGGTTCGACATGTATTTAGAAGAGCAATTGAGGTTTGGCTTGTGCTCGATCGTGCTTTATATTTGCAGCAACAGGGTTATCAAGTGAGCGTGACAACATTTTGCGAAAAGCAATTAACCCCACGTAATATCTTGATCCAAGCAAGTTTACCGTCATAAAAAGAGATGCAATGAGAAATTTAAAAAATTTATTTGAGAATAATAAACGCTGGGCCGAGCGTACTTGCAAAGACGATCCTGAGTTTTTTAAAATTCTATCAATGCAGCAAAACCCAGAATACTTATGGATAGGTTGCTCTGATTCACGTGTCCCTGCCAACGAGATTGTGGACTTAATGCCGGGTGAGTTATTTGTGCATCGTAATGTGGCAAATGTAGTAGTACATACAGATCATAATTGTTTATCTGTTATGCAGTACGCTGTTGAAGTACTCAAAGTAAAACATATTATGGTTGTTGGTCATTATGGCTGTGGTGGCGTACAAGCGGTGCTTAATGATGCAAAATTTGGCCTTATTGATAATTGGTTGCGTCATGTTGGTGATGTTAAAGAAAAATTCCTTAGCCAAATAAATAACATGCCCGAGCAAGAGCGTTTAAATTGTTTGATCGAGCTAAATGTTATTGAGCAAGTGCGTAATGTGTGCCGTACTAATATTGTGCAAGAAGCATGGTCTCGCGGGCAAGAGTTAACGATTCATGGTTGGGTGTATGGTTTAGCTAATGGTCATTTGCATGATTTAGGATCAGTTGTAACATGTGCGGATGAAGTAAATAGCCAATACCAAAATGCCTCAGTCGAAGTGTTTAAGCGTACATTATAATTTATACCCAAATATAGTTTTAGTATGTTTGGGTATGACCATCGTTTGATGTGCATTTTAAATATCAGGTTTAAACTCTAGGCTAACTGCTATTCTATTCCAGCTATTGATCTCCAAAATAACAGTTGTTAGTTCTAGCATGCCTTGTTCGCCAAAGGCGTTGATTATGCTTTGGTAGATTTCGTCGGTGATAGTTGCCTGACTAATAGTGGTTAACGCTTCACTCCATGCTAATGCGGTTTTCTCTGCATCAGTAAAGGCATCGACTTCTTGCCATTCACTTAAAATATCTAACCGAGCTTGAGTTTCATGGTTTTTTCTGGCTTCATTAATGTGCATATTTAGACAAAACGCACAGTGATTAATTTGCGAAACCCGTATTTTAACTAAGTGGATGATGGTTTGATTGAGCGCATTATTTTTTGAAAAATCAACGTTACCTAGTTCTATAAGGTGCTTGGGAATGCGTGGGATCAGTGTATATAGTGCTTGTTGGGATAGACGATTAGCCATGTTTTTCCTCAATAGTGAATTGTTATTGAGGTTATACATTAAGTAATTATGTGTTTGCTGCCTTGTAGTTTTGCGACATTGTGGGGTAGTTTAGGTGAGAATGCTTAATATTTTACGTTTGCGATATTGCTGTGGTGTTTCAAAGGTGAAATTGAGAAACGAATGAGTGAAATGTGCATGATCATAATAACCACACTGTAATGCAATATCAGTTACTGAGGCGTGACTATTACTTAGTAATGCTCGCGCAGTTTTGAGCCGATAAAATTGCTGCAATTGGCCGGGGCTCAAGCCTGCTTCTTTTTTTAAGCGCCGCTCTAACGTTCGCCGTGTTAATCCTAACTCTTTGCTTATATCGGTGGCAGAGTTCTTATGCTGGATTAGCTTTTGTATCACCTGCAGCGTGCTGCTTTTAGCAAGTTTATTGCTAATAGCTTGGTTGAGCAGCCATTGTTCGAGTAGGTATAATTGGCTGGTAAGTGGGCTGTTGTGCATTTTTTCAACGCATGCTATTAAACTGCTATACCAACGAGGGGTAAAGTCATAGCCTAGCAAGTAACTCTCTTCAGCTAAGTCATGCAATGCTATTCCGAGTAGGTGGTAAGCGCCTGTAGGAGCAAAGCGAATACTTAATAGACTATCGTGATTAGAAAAGGTTTTTGCAAGAGTATGGCGATTGAACGTGAAACTAACGATTGGCGTATCATGGCTAAAATCAATGGTTAAGCTTGCGCCTGCATCTGGGTAGAGTTTTTCGTCAAACAATTGCGCTGTTTGCGCGCCCGAAGCACCAATTTTCCAATAACACTGCACCCAATCAGCTAAGCGTTGATCGGGCGAGAATTTTTCAAAGCTCAGGTGAGACAGTTGATTATTTACCAATAAAGTGGGCATTGTTTAGCTTAGTCTACACAATCGTTGGTGAGCTCTTCTTCTCGCAAGGTTAGTACTTCATAGCCATCAGCAGTGACAACAATAGTATGTTCCCATTGTGCAGAGAGTTTCTTGTCTCGGGTGATCACAGTCCAGCCATCTGGTTTGGTTTTTACCTTTGCGGCACCTTGATTGATCATTGGCTCAATAGTGAAGGTCATCCCTTCTTTTAGTTCTACCCCGGTGTTGCGTTTTCCGTAATGCAAAACTTGCGGTTCTTCATGCATTTGCTCACCAATGCCATGGCCGCAGTATTCACGAACAACACTGTAACCATTAGTGTGGGCAAAGTTAGCAATGGCGTTGCCAATATCGCCTAACCTTATTCCAGGCTTAACAAGTTTGATCCCTTGCCACATTGCCTCATAGGTTTTCTCAACTAAGCGTTGCGCTAGCGGTGAGACTTCACCAAGCATATACATTTTACTGGAATCAGCGATATACCCATTTTTTTCAAGAGTAATATCTAGATTAACAATATCACCCGACTTTAATGCTCGTTTAGCGTCAGGAAAACCATGGCATACAACTTCATTTACAGAACTATTTAGTACATAAGGGTAATCGTATTGACCTTTACTGGCAGGGCGAGCGGCGAGTTCATCAACAATATAGCGCTCGACTAAATCATTTATTTCCATCGTTGTGATGCCGATTTTTACCTGCTCGTCTAAATAAGCAAAGACCCGAGCGAGCAAACGACCAGACTCTCGCATCAGTGCAATTTGTGCGGGCGTTTTAATAATTATCTCACTCATGTAAATTTTCTCCCACTGTTACATTGGCATGTGCGAGTTGTTGTTTGATAATTTCGGCGTAGGTCATGGTTGGATTAAGCTCGGCCAACATGCCAATTTTTATCCAGTATTCAGATTGAGAGTTAATTGAACGCACCATAGTGGTACTAGCTTTACGAATTTCTTCGTGGAGTTGATCGCTGATTTTTACAATGCCCATGCGTTTGCCAATATATAAAACGTATACACATCGTATATAGGCAAGGATGTAAATGCAAGAGCTAAAACAAATCAGGCAGCCGAAGCTGCCTGAAAAAATAATTTTGGGCGTTATTATACTTGCGAGTCAATGTTGTCATTGCTGCTAGTGAGTTGCTGCTCTAATAAGGCAACTTTGGCTTCAAGCTCGGTTAGCTTTTCACGGGTGCGAATAAGTACTTGGCTTTGCACATCAAATTCTTCGCGGCTGACAAAGTCCATCTCAGCAAGCTTATTTTGAATAGCTTGTTTGGTTTTTGCTTCAAACGTATCGGCAAGGTTTTTAACACCTTGTGGCATGTTGTTAGAAATTTGCTTGGCAATTTCTTCAAGTTTTGCTGGGTTGATCATGTCTGTCCCTTACTCTCGCGTAAATGATAATGACCAATATTACCTTATTGGCTAGGCGTATTGTAGTGATTACGTTAAAATTGGCTGTCTTTAATGCAATCTCTTTGGTCGATATGAAACTCAATCCTAAACAAGATGAAGCGGTAAAATATATTAGTGGTCCATGCCTAGTGCTGGCAGGGGCTGGCTCAGGGAAAACCCGTGTAATTACTAATAAAATCGCTTACTTAGTACAAAAATGTGAGTATCAAGCACGTAATATTGCAGCGGTAACCTTTACCAATAAAGCGGCAAAAGAGATGCGTGAGCGCGTTTTTCAAACCTTAGGTAAAAAAGAGTCTAAAGGCTTGTGGGTTTCTACGTTTCATACCCTAGGGCTTGAAATCATTAAAAAAGAGCTAACAACACTGGGATTTAAACCAGGTTTTTCGCTGTTTGATGATCAAGATACCAGCCAGCTGATTGCTGATTTAACCGAAGAAGAGCTCAAAAAAGACAAAGATTTACTCAACTTATTAAAAATGCAAATAGGTAGCTGGAAGAACGAATTAATTCTACCAGAGCAAGCCATTCGCGAAGCGCGAGATCCACAAAAAGCGTTATTTGCACAGTTGTATGCGCGTTATCAAATTCAGCTACGTGCTTACAACGCGCTGGATTTTGATGATTTGATTATGATCCCAACGTTGCTGCTTACCAATAATGCAACGTCGCGTGAGCGCTGGCAGCAACGGTTTCGTTACCTGTTAGTGGATGAATATCAAGATACTAACACCAGCCAATATCAATTAGTTAAGCTGTTAGTTGGTGAGCGTGCGCGTTTTACAGTGGTAGGTGATGATGATCAATCTATTTATTCTTGGCGTGGCGCTCGGCCACAAAACTTAGTACTCCTTAGCAAGGATTACCCAGGTTTAAGGTTAATCAAGTTAGAGCAAAATTATCGTAGTGTGAAGCGCGTTTTAAAAGCGGCTAATATTCTGATTGCCAATAATCCTCATGAATTTGAGAAAAAGCTGTTTAGTGATTTAGAAAATGGTGAGCCGTTAAAAGTAATTGGTTGTCGTGATGAAGAGCACGAATCAGAGCGCGTTGTTGCAGAAATTATCTCGCATAAATTTATGAAGCGCACCAGTTACAAAGATTACGCTATTTTATACCGTGGTAATCATCAGGCGCGTGGTTTTGAAAAATCACTCATGAGTAACCGCATACCGTATAAAATTAGTGGCGGTATGTCGTTTTTCTCACGTTCAGAAATTAAAGATATTATGGCGTACCTACGCTTATTGGTTAATCAAGATGACGATAACGCATTTTTACGTATCGTAAATACCCCGCGACGTGAAATTGGTACAGTGACGCTTGAAAAACTGGGCACTTTGGCCAATGAAAAGCATGCGAGCTTATTTGCTACTTGTTTTGATAATGACTTGGGTTACCGTTTAAAGGGACGAGGTTTGAACTCGCTGGCAGGATTTGCTCGTTGGGTTGTTGAGCTTTCAGATAATGCAGTACGTGGCGATACGTTAGAAGCAGTAAAAGATTTAGTGAGACAAATAAATTACGAAGCCTATTTGTACGAGTCATCTCCAAGTGCAAAAGCGGCTGAAATGCGTATGAAAAACGTCTCTGAATTATATCGTTGGATCACCGATATGTTAACCGGCGATGCTGATAATCAACCTTTAACGCTTGCTGAAGTTGTGAGTAAGTTAACTTTACGCGATATGCTAGAGCGTAATGAGGAAGAAGACGAAGCCGATGCCGTGCAGTTATCAACGTTACATGCATCAAAGGGTTTAGAGTATCCTTACGTGTTTATGGTCGGTATGGAGGAAGGGTTACTGCCGCACCAAGTAAGTATTGACGAGGATAATGTAGATGAAGAGCGCCGTTTGGCGTACGTAGGTATTACCCGTGCTCAACAGGAGTTGACCATGACCTATGCAAAAATTCGTCGTCAATTTGGCGAAACATCACAAACCGAGTTGAGTCGATTTATACAAGAACTACCGCAAGATGATTTAGAGTTTGAGAATCGAAAGGCACCAAATACCCAAGCTCAGCGGATGGAAAAAGGCCAAGCTCGTGTTGCAAATTTAAGAGCGATGCTTAAAAAACCAGAGTAGTGGTTTGGGTATGTTTATCCAGGGCTGGGCTAATTAAGTATCTGTTCGTTATTGAGTGGAGCATTTTTTATAAGGGGAATGTTTATCGCATGTTGTTTCCCAACAAAAAGTGATAATCCATGGGTATCGAGTAGGGCTCTAAAATTAAGAATTGAAGGGCCCTTTGCAATGACTTTTATTTGTTTTATTTTCGTAATTGCTAACACGCCTTGCAGCTGTAAATCGTAGCTTTCTTGCTGCAAAACACGTTTGCTAAAAGTAGAGCTAAGCAATAAATAATCAAACTGTAACTCGGTCAATAAATTTAGCTCGCAACGGTCTTTGGCAAAGTCATTTAAGCCAATTGAATATCCTTGTTCGCTTAAAGTTTTTAGGTTACTTACTTGTACCGCCGATGCATAACGAATTTCTTGTTCGTTAAATAACAGGCAAATATGGTTTTTAATATTCAAGTTTTTAAGTGATTGGCATAAGGCCCTAAATTCCGTTTTTTCTAGTAGTAGTCCTGAGCAGGGAAATAAAATCATCGCTAATTGTGCCGATTTAGCTTGCTCGCATGCATTACGCAGTAGTTGTAACTCAACCTCTAATTGTTGCGCTTTATCAGCTGCAAATTTCTTGAGTATGTCAAAACTGGTACTGCCAAGTACAGGATGCTCTCCAAATGCTTCAAGTAATGTTTCTGACTGATATTGTTCACTAAGGGTAACAATTTCAGAGCTGCGAAAATTCATCGGGAGTGAGTCTAAATGGTGGCTTGATTCAAACACATGATGACTTGAAGCTGCATTAACACTCAGCAGAGGATGATAAAATTCAAAACGGCTACGACCTGCATTTTTTGCGTAATACATCGCGGCATCGGCATCTCTAATAATTTCATCGGTATGTTTATAATTCTTTTTTGAATATGTAATGCCTATACTTGCACCACTTTGTACGCAAATTCCTTTCATACAAAATGGTTTTTTCATTATTTTAATCAATCTTTTAGCAATGTCTTCAGCTTGCTGGCGACAGGTTAAATGCGTTAATAAGATAACAAATTCATCGCCTCCTAATCGCGCTAATAAATCGTGTTCGCGTATACATTGGGAGAATGACTCACCAACACCGATTAAAAATTGATCTCCAGCCTGATGGCCGAGTTGATCATTTATGTCTTTAAATTTATCCAAATCAATAAACAGTACTGCAAACTCTTGCTCAGGGTAGCGCTGATAATGCTGTAATGTTTTTTCTAACTGGGTTAAAAACAAACTACGATTTGGTAGTCCTGTAAGAGGATCATGATGAGCGTCATGGTACAATTGTTGTTCTATTTTTTTGCGCTCTTCGATTTGCATATGCAAATGCATATTTGTTTGGCTGATTTCTTTTGTTTTTTCTGCAACGCGAAGTTCAAGATCTTGATGGCTTTCTTTTAATGCTTGGTTAGCTAAATGAGCCTGTAATACGGTCGCTATTTGATGCGAAACAAATGTAATTAGTTCAAAGTCATCTTGGCTAAAGTTATGTTTGTTACTATAGGCTTGGCAAACAATAAGACCAATAACACCTTGCGCTGTTTTCAGTGGAGCGCCGAGCCAGCTTGTGGCAGTCTGTGATTCAGGTACTTGGGTTGGTCGTTCAATTATACCAGAATCAATGAGAATGTTTGCTCGCTTATCATCAATTAACTGCGTTTGTTCAGTGCTGATCACTAATTCGCTGTAACCCTTAGCAAAGGGACGAGGTTGGGTATTGTGATTAAACTCATCAATGCAATAGGGGAAGCTCAGCCAACCAGACTCTCGGTCATGTAAGGCTATATATAAGTTATCAGCATAAGTAATTGATTTTATTATTTCATGTACTTGTTGGTACACTTCTTCTATGTGTTTACTCTGTGTTGCAAGCTCTGAGATTTTAAACAAAATATGCTGGCGTTCTAGGGTTTTTTTATGCTGCTCTACTTCTAAGTTAAGTGCTTCGTTACTTTGAGTGAGTGCGCGCGTTCTAATTTTTACTTCTGACTCGAGTAGTTCCCGTTTTTTAACCCGCTCGATTGCTGTTGATAGATATAGCGACATTACTTCAAGTAGCTCTATCTGTTGTTCGCTATAGCTTTGTTGCTTATCGTAACTCTGCGCAACTAATACACCAATTATGCTTTGCTCTCGGTAGACGGGCACACCAACCCAATGTTCCGCAGGCGTACCAAGCACGCGGAATAAACCTTTATCAGCAGCAGCCTGCATTTCATCACCTTGATAGTAGGTGGTTTTTCCGCATTTAAATACATAACCGGTAACCCCATAGCTAAAATTATGGTCTTGATGAAGAGGCACCGAAATACCATCTTTTTCATCTGCAAAATAAGACAGCTCAAGTGTATTGGTAAATTGATTTAGTAGAACAACATAAAAGCTTTTACTTGGTACGTAATCTTGCAAAATGTTATGTATGGCGGGGTAGAGCAGGCTTAATTCGGCAACAGTACTGGCTTGCTCTGATAATTGTATCAGGGCATTTTGCAAGTGATGTGATTGCTTGTACTTCTGTACTAGTGCATTTAAACGTGCATTCTTGTGCTCTAGTTTTTGTAGTAAAGCTGCTTTATCTTCCACTAACGTAGGACCGATTGTTATTATTGTATATTTATTATTCTTATATTTTCATTTTTTAGCTTAATCGTCAAGTGGATAATAGTATTAGAAAGGGATAATGAAAAATAATGATATAAGACTTTATTTTTATACTTCGGCAATAAAAAAGGCTGATAAAAATCAGCCTTTCATTATTTAGTCTAAGTAATTAAGTATTACTATTTAGTCATGAACGTAATAGCTGCTTGAATCTCATCATCAGAGCAGTCCATACACGTGCCTCTAGGAGGCATTGCATTAAAGCCATTAATAGCATGTTCTAAAAGTGTGTCAGCACCTTTAGCTAAGCGAGGCGTCCAATCGTCAGCAGATTTAGGTGCACCTAATGCACCTGTACCGTGACATGCAAAACATGATGCTTGGTAAACTTGCTCGCCAGTACGAGGGCCAGTAGGCACATCAGCAACTGCTGCTTTAGCGCCTTCAAAGTAAACGGCACCAATAGGTGCGATACGTTTTTTGATTGCATCTTCAGTCATAGAGTTATCATATGGCTGTGCGTATGCGGTAGTTGTTAGCAATAATAATGCAGCTGATAGTTTTTTCATTTTGCCTTGCTCACTTCGATTTGAACGTGATCAATCACGATAGATGACGGAATTTAGAACGATTATAACGCTTAGCCACCATTTATAAAACGCTACGATGGATTTTTATTATGAAAAAACAATATTTTTTGCGTTAGCGCAAGAAATGACACAATGGAACTTGTCGGTTTAAGGGACTTGGCTGGTATTTTAGGCACGTTAGGCATGATGAAGTTTATAGTGGAATAACTTAACCACGCTAAACGTCTAACGGGCTAAGTTATTCTAATTATTATACCTAAACCATCTCAAGATGCGAGCGTCGTTGGAATTTAAAGCGATTTAGGCAAGGCATTGGTTGCAAGTAATAGTCGTTCTATTGTTAAAATCAATCTTTTATAAAAGCAACGCAGTATAAATCTCTTTAAAAACAACCGACTGGGTGTTTTAAAGGTACTTACTCTCATCGTTGTTACTTCTTAAAAGGGACTGCCATTGTTGCAAAATAACGCCTTGATATTAAGCCCCTGTGAAACGCTGAATTCTGTATCTTGAGGTGGCTCGGGTATGGTTGCTAGCTCATGCGTAATACTGCGCCAACTAGCTTTTCAATTCCAGCATCTGCTTCTAGAATCGATTGCGCTAACATGTAAGCAGGGGTGCTCACGAGTTTGTACTGTTCATCAATTACGATGTCACTTACTGCGCAACCAACGTGCTGAGCACCTAATTTTTGCATGGCGTGTGCTGTATTAGCATCATTACCAATTGTTGCTTTTACGCCAGTATTATAAATCAATGGGATCATTGCAGGGGCGATGCACATATAGCCTGCTGGCTTATTAGCATTAGCAAAGGCTTGGCAAGCACGTAACATCTGAGGATTCACCTGTGCATCAGATCCTTTTATAGCAAAATCACATAGGTTTTTTGCTGCACCAAAACCACCAGGAATAATTAAGCCATCAAAGTCATTTGCAGTGAGCTCTGTGAGAGCTTTTATATCACCGCGAGCAATACGTGCGGCTTCCACTAACACATTACGGTTAGGTTGCATTTCTTCACCATTGAGGTGATTAATGGTGTGCAATTGATCAATATCAGGAGCAAAACATTGATAACTAGCGCCTGCTTTAGCTATATGTAATAAAGTTAATACAGCTTCGTTGATTTCTGCGCCGTCATAAACACCACAACCAGCTAAAATTACAGCTATCTTTTTCATGCCTTTACTCTCCTTTAGTTTTAGTCGTATCAGTTTAGCATGGTCAACTAACTTGAGCTTTGGAATCGAGCGGGCTCGATAACTGTTCCTGCGTTATTCTACTGGCTCACATCCAGTGAGAATAAGTAAAAACCGAGCAAAGCTTCCGCGTCCTGCTCACGCCCTTACCTACATCGGTGTAGGCAACAAAGAGTTAATCGCCCCTGGGAAGAACCCTTTGGGCAGCGCATGTTTGGCATTTATAATGCGTTATCGTCTATTTATGGGGAACAACCACACGCCCTAGTCCAAAGCGCAAGTTAACTAATCGTAGTCGTGATTTCTATAAGATCACTGATGATCTTAGAAAGTTAATTTAAAATAATTTTACTTTTAAAATTAACTTTAAGCGGAGTAAAAGCACGCTATATACTTTTTTTTAAGTTTGCTAATAGGAAAAAATTATAAAGGATCGCTATGATCTTTGATCCATTGTGGTAGAATGCTCGTCCGGTTATTTAGAAGCTTTAAAATAATCGAGAAACTAGATTGAATGAACAAAGACTTAAAAATTTTTTCCACATTCAGCTAATAAAATAATAAAAAAGAACATCGTATTATCTTTTTAAATAAAACAATAACTTACATTTTTTCTAAGTCGTTTTCACTACTTTGGAAGAATTTTCCGTGGTTGTTATCTACATAGTTATCCACAGCTTACTCTTTTAATGATTACTTGCGTAACTAATTCACAGTCGTTTTCTGTACTGCCTTATGGCATGCTTGTAATTATTTAGTTTTTATCTCATTTAGGATCCAATTACACCATGGCTCAGATCCCCGAAAACCCACTTATTTTAGTTGATGGTTCATCGTATTTATTTCGTGCTTATCATTCTCCGCCACACTTAACAAACTCTAAAGGCGAAGCCACTGGCGCTATTTATGGCGTAGTTAATATGATGAAAAGTCTGATCAAGCAGTATGATCCAAGTCATATGGTGGTGATTTTTGATGCCAAAGGTAAAACCTTCCGTAACGATATGTACAGTGAATATAAAGCCAATCGCCCGCCTATGCCGGATGATTTACGCACTCAGATAGCGCCACTACACGATATTATTAGAGCGATGGGCTTTCCGTTGATCAGCATTGAAGGTGTTGAAGCCGATGATGTGATTGGTACGTTTGCACGTATTGCTTCTGAGCAAAAACGTCACGTATTAGTGTCAACGGGTGATAAAGACATGGCTCAGCTTGTTAATGAGCATGTTACTTTGATCAATACGATGACTGATAGCATTTCAGATCCCGTCACTGTGGTTGAAAAGTTCGGTGTTGGCCCTGAATTGATCATTGATTATTTAGCTTTGATGGGTGATAAGGTTGATAACATACCAGGTGTAGACGGGTGTGGACCAAAAACAGCGGTTAAGTGGTTACAAAAATATGGATCATTACAAGGTGTATTAGATCATGTGAGTGAGATCAAAGGTAAAATAGGTGAAAAGCTGGCAGCAGCAGTACCTCATTTACCATTGAGTTATGAACTTGCGACAATAAAGTGTGATGTTGAGGTTGAATCAGATCTAGATACGTTCAAGCTACAAGAACCTGATCGTGATGCGTTGATTGCTTTATATGGTGAATGTGAATTCCGCCGCTGGTTGGCTGAGTTACTCGACAATCCAAAAGATGCTGAGACTCATTTAGCCGTGCCAAGTGAAGTGAGTGAATTGCCGCAAGTGGTAGACGCTCACTATGAAACAATCCTTACTGAAACACAGCTTGATACGTTAGTTGAGCAATTAAATGCTGCTGAATTATTTGCTTTTGATACTGAAACAACCAGCTTAGATTACATGCAAGCGCAGTTAGTCGGCATGAGCTTTGCCATAAAGGCTGGTGAAGCGGTTTATTTACCCGTTGCCCACGATTACCCCGGCGCACCGCAGCAATTAAGTTTAGAGACTGTGATGGCGAAGATTGGGCCAATTTTAGCAGATGAAAATAAAGCCAAAGTAGGGCAAAACCTTAAATACGATAAAAGCGTATTAGCGAATGCTGGTTTTGAACTAAAAGGGATTAAGTTCGATACCATGCTTGAGTCATACGTGTTTAACAGTGTAGGCACACGCCACGATATGGACTCCTTAGCATTAAAATATTTAGGTCATAAGAATATCAGCTTTGAAGATATTGCAGGTAAAGGCAAAAAACAGCTAACGTTCAACCAAATTGAACTTGAAAAAGCCGCGCCGTATGCAGCAGAAGATGCGGATATAACCCTACGATTGCACCAAGTACTTTGGCCTAAAATTGAAGCCGACGATAAGCTTAAATCAGTATTCGAAGAAATTGAATTACCATTAATTAGTGTTATTTCAGATATAGAACGCACCGGCGTAGCGATTGATAGCAAGATGCTAGCAGCGCATAGCCAGCGTTTAGGTGAGCGACTTATTGAGCTTGAAAAAGAAGCGCATGAAATAGCAGGCGAACCATTTAATTTAAGTTCACCTAAGCAGTTACAAGTATTATTGTTTGAAAAGCTTGAGCTGCCAGTTATTAAGAAAACGCCAAAAGGTGCCCCATCAACCGCTGAAGAAGTGCTGCAAGAATTAGCGCATGATTACCCGTTGCCTAAAGTTATTATTGAGCACCGTGGTTTATCTAAGCTTAAATCGACCTACACTGACAAACTACCGCTAATGGTCAATGCGCAGACTAATCGCGTGCATACCTCGTATCATCAAGCAGTGACAGCAACAGGGCGTTTAAGCTCGACGGATCCAAATTTACAGAATATTCCAATTCGCTCAGAAGAAGGGCGTCGTATTCGTGAAGCATTTATAGCCGCTGAGGGTTATAAAATTGTCGCTGCCGATTACAGTCAAATTGAATTACGTATAATGGCGCATTTATCGCAAGATAAAGGCTTATTGAATGCGTTCGCACAAGGCTTAGATGTACACAGTGCAACTGCGGCTGAAGTGTTTGGTGTTGACTTAGATGATGTAACCACAGATATGCGCCGTAAAGCGAAAGCGGTAAACTTTGGTTTGATTTATGGTATGTCAGCCTTTGGTTTAGCACGTCAACTTGATGTGCCACGCCATGAAGCACAGCACTATATCGACAAATATTTTGAGCGTTTCCCGGGGGTATTAGAGTACATGGAATCAACGCGAGAAAAAGCCGCTGAAAATGGCTATGTTGAAACCATTTTTGGTCGTCGCTTACATTTACCTGAAATTAATGCTCGCAACGGTGCTCGTCGTAAAGGTGCTGAACGCGCAGCGATTAATGCGCCAATGCAAGGCACTGCGGCAGACATCATTAAAAAAGCTATGCTGACAGTTCACAAATGGGTGCATGAGCAAGCACCCAATACAGTGAAGTTATTGATGCAAGTACACGATGAATTAGTATTTGAAATCAAAACAGAATGTGCTGAAAAATACACGGTAGAAATTTGTAGATTAATGTCAGAAGCTGCGAAGCTAGATGTGCCATTAATTGTTGAAGCCGATGTTGGTGACAACTGGGAGCAAGCACATTAATAGGTAAACAAGCTCTGAGGAGTTTACAGAGTGAAAAAACGCGGCTAGAGCCGCGTTTTTTATGTACGAGGATAAATTGCCAAAAATCGTCGCTTTTGGTTAGGTGTTAAATGTTCATCAAGTAAAGCTGTAATTTTTTGTTTGGCTTGTTCTTTATCATATTGCTCATTTAATAAATTTATTTGAGAGATTAATTGCTTACTCAATGCTTGCCATTGTTCTCGCTGTTGCTGCAATGCGATTAAACGTGTTGCGCTCGCATCACCAAACTCGCTCGCCAGTTGGTTGTAATCGGAATTGATGAGTGCCTTTTCAAATTCATTATTCAATGCCTGTAACTGTTTGCTGGGTTTTAGTGCTTGAGTAAGGCGTTCAGGTAATGCACTTTCAAGATTCACTAGTAGCTGTTGTTTTAACTCATCGCTTATTGTTTCATCTTCGTTAATTTCAAGCTTAGCAATCGTATAGCGTTGCCATTGGTTGTCGTCATCGAATAGTAAAGCGATTTCATCGTCGCTAAAAAAGCGGCTTTGAAAAGCGATCATTGTTTTTAATTGCTCTGACAGTGGTAGCGCAATCAGCGTATATTGCAACTGAGCAAGTTCCTGCTTAAAGCTTAAGTAACGTGTAAATAAAGCCGCATGTTTTTTACATTGTACTATTTGCGTGCAGGCGTGTTGTGTTTGTTCAATATTAAAATGCTCGCGTTCTTGCTCAGCTAAAATAACGTGTTCAAATATGTCGTCAACCGCTGTGGGTATTGTTACAGCTGGCAAGGAGGCTCGTTTTTCAGCGGGGTAGAGAAAGTAACTAACAACAAGGACTGTGGTGATTACCACAAGTCCTATTCGATATGAGCGAGACATACTCTATAAGCCCATTCTTTTTAAACGGTTCGCATGTTGGCGGTAAACCGTTAATGGGTCAGTTTCAAAAATATGATGAAAGCCAATCATCTGATTTACTTCATCAAGGTGGTTCATTTTGTAGTTGTCCTTCAAAACATAACCAAGGTGGCTGCTACAACGAGATACTAACCCATCATCGTCCCCAGGGATAAGGAGTGATGTGATTGCTAATGCGGCATCTGACGGGTCAAAAATATTAGTAAGTGTACGCGTCCCACTCCATGAAAAATAGTAAACCCCATTACTTGCTTGCATAGGGCCTTGTTCGCATTGTGATGCAGGCAAACCCTCAGGGTATTTTAGATTAAACGCGAGTGCACCTTCAGTGGTTAAGCTCTCAAGTGCACCCACCGCATTTTGTGGCAAACCACTATTACCTGAAAGTAAGGCTATTAACCCGCCAAAAGCATTGAATGCTGTTTTGGCTACTCCCTCAAGCTTTGAGCCGGGGGTAAGACCTTGACGAACAACGTCTGCAACAGGGCTACCAAAGTTAACGCCTCCAACGCTGGTTGCTGAAGCTACAATGTCTGGGCGAATAGATGCTACATAACGAATACTCTGAGCCCCTTGACTATGGCCAATTAAATTAACTTTACTCGCCCCTGTTAATGCCATTATTTGCTCGACTTGCAGCAATAATTGTTCACCTCGTTGCTCAGAACTATTTACAGAGGAAACCGAAGTGACATAAACGCGTGCGCCATCTTTACTTAAATTTGTTGGTAGACGATAGAAGTAATCAATCCCTAATACATCATCAAAACCCATAATCCCATGTGCTAACACGAGGGGGTATTTAGTTTGGGTATAACCTGCACTTGCTGCAGAGCTAAAAATAAACAATAAGCTACAAATAGATAGAACGATTATTTTTTTCATTAAGAGTACTCTTTTTGTGTGTTTTATAATCACACTATTAAATTGCGCTGGGCAGTAAAATGGTGTGGAGCTTTTATTCTATTATTCCCAATAGAGCAAATTATCACCGCTTTATCAATGTTAATTTTAAGTTAAATTGAAATATAATTTGTAGGATTAGTTATATGTTTATCAATTCTTTCAATTCGTCTGTGTATTTAGTTTATTTATGTGAACTAGTTTGGTAAAGTCCGCGCCGTCCTCATCCTGTAGGACATCCTGTTGATGATGCACTCGAAAGGGTGCAACGTATTGATAGCTTCTCCCCAGTTTGCTATGCCGGCCCCGCATTAATTTGCGGGGCCGTTTTTTTGTTATTTAGATGTTAATTATCAAGACGTTGATTGCACTTAATAATGCAAGTGATACTATTAAGACTCATTTTCATTTTTAAAGAGTTGCGTCATGATTAAGTCATTTGCGATTATTGGTTTATCACTCACTAGTTTATTTTCAGCCAGCTTTGCGCATGCAGATTGGCAGCTTGATAACGAGCATAGTAAAGTTAGTTTTGTATCAATTAAAAGTAATTCAATTGCTGAGGCGCATCACTTTAAGGCATTAACGGGTGAGCTTTTGGAGCAAGGTCAATTTAAATTAGAAATAGACCTTAATTCAGTTGAAACGCTTATTCCTATTCGTAACGAGCGCATGAGTCAGTTGCTTTTTAAGGTTGCTAAATTTCCTGCTGCGACACTTAGCGCCGATTTATCAAGCGCAGTAAAAATACTAAAGCCAGGTTTGCACCTTCTTGAAGGAAAAAAAGCAGAGCTGAATTTTCATGGTCAAACAAAAACATTGAACATTGATGTATTAGTGACAGTATTAGAAAACGGCGATATGACGGTAAGTTCGTTTACACCTGTGATTATTAATGCCGCTGACTTTAGTGTGACTGAAGGCATTACACAGTTACAAAAGTTAGCTGGATTACCCTCTATAGCAACCGCAGTACCCGTCACGTTTACACTTACACTTAAAAAACAGTGATCTCACTCAAAGAGTTGGCTGCCCAATTGAGTCAGCCAAGCAAACCGTTTGATAGTTGGCAACCGGCTCATTGTGGGGAGCTGCCCATTGTTATTGATGCGCAAGGCAAATGGCATTATGCAGGTAGCGAGATAACACGCAGTGCAATGGTTAAGCTATTTGCTAGCGTATTATGTAAAGAGCAAGGTCAGTTTTACTTAAAAACACCCGTTGAGAAAATCGCAATTACAGTTATTGATGCGCCTTTTAATATTATTGCATGGCACATGGAGCAGACAGCGCAAGGCACAGTACTGTGTTGTCGTGACAACATAGAAAGAACGTGGTTGGTCAGTGCTGATTTACCATTGGTAATGCAAAACTATCAAGGCAATGACATACCTTATTTACAATTACCAAATGGATGTAGTGCACGAATAGCGAGAAGTGTATTTTATCAGTGGGCTGAAGAAATAGCACAAGCTGATGAGCAAGGCTATTTCATTCAATCTGCAGGGCAGCGTTTTTATTTAAATGTGTAGTTGTTTAACTAAGCTGAGTTTAACTCGCATCTGATTCAGGTGTTTGTTCTGGTTCTTGTGGCGGGATAGCGATGATAGGCCCTAAGAACCATTCATCTAATTTTTTAGCAACTTCAGGTAAGCCTGTGCCTTTTAATGATGAAAAGGCATGCACAGTGATATCACCATCAAGTGTGCTAAGTTCACGGCGAACTTGCAATACTTGTGCTTTACGTGCACCTTGTTTTAGCTTATCAGCCTTTGTTAAAAGCGCTAACACAGGAATTTCACTGCCAATAGCCCAGTTAATTAAATCACGGTCTAAATCTTTTAATGGGTGGCGAATATCCATTAAAATCACGATACCTTTTAAGCTTTGGCGTTTTTGCAGATACTCACCTAATGATTTCTGCCACTTCTTTTTCATTTCGATTGGTACTTTAGCAAAACCATAACCAGGTAAATCGATTAAACGCATATCATCAACATCAGCAAGCTCAAATGTATTGATCAGCTGTGTACGACCAGGCGTTTTACTGGTACGTGCTAGTTTTTGATCTGTTAGTGCATTTAGCGCACTCGATTTACCTGCGTTGGAGCGACCAGCAAATGCAACTTCAATTCCCGTATCAGCAGGTAATTTAGTGATGTCTGGAGCGCTGGTAACGAACGACGCAGTGTTATATTTGATACGAGATTTGAGCACAGGCTTTCCTAAGTACATAAATAAAGAAGAAGAGTAAACTAATTTTACTCAAGGCGCGTATTTTATACTATTACAGCCGTATTAAAAAGCGTCTTTAGGTCTTCAAAAGGGCTTAAAATTGAGTAAAACTATGCAACTAAAGCTTAATCTAGGTCAAAACCCTATAATTTATAAGTTTAATGTGAGTAGAAAACGTGCCAGAGAATTTATTATCGTGTAGAATATACATATCACAACATCCATATTGTAGATGATACAGGGTCGGAACAGAGAATTCACCATGAAAAAAATAGCACTATCTTTAACTATATTGCTTGGTGCGTTGTCAGCAAGCAACGCAACAGCATTTGATGGCGATGTAAACGCAGGTAAAGAAAAATCAGCAACGTGTGCGGCTTGTCACGGCCCAGACGGTAATGCACCGATTAATATCTACCCGAAAATTGCAGGCCAACACGCAGATTACATATACAAGCAACTTACCGAATTTAAACTTGGTATGACTTCGGGTGGCAAAAGCGGCCGAATGGATCCTGTTATGAGCGCAATGGCAATGCCATTAAGCGATCAAGACATGAAAGACTTATCAGCTTATTTTTCGTCATTAAACATGTCTGAAGGTGAAACACCTAAAGATGTAGTTGAAGTTGGCGCAATGCTTTTTAAAGCTGGAGATGCTGAACGTGGTATTCCATCGTGTGCATCATGTCATGGTCCACGCGGCAATGGTTCTTCATTAGCTAAGTTTCCAAAAATTTCTTTCCAACATCCAGAATATATCAAAGCACAGCTTGAGAAATTCCGTGATGGCTCACGTGAAAATGATTTAAATGGAATGATGAAAGATATTGCTCAAAAACTAACAGATAAAGATATCGAAGTACTTTCTAAGTACTTAGGTGGTCTACACTAAAGTAGTATGGAATAGCTTGGTTTTTAGTACTAAGCTCTATACTAATGATAAAAAGCAGCATTCGCTGCTTTTTTTGTGTCCAGAATTTGCCGATATAACCTACTCACCTGTGAGACATTGACCATACTGCGTTGTAAGCTAAGTCTTATTTTAATTTCACTTATTGAAGTAACCTATTGTAATTTAATGTTTTCGTCATGTTGCAATTTGAGCGGTGCAATAAATATTATATAAATTAGTTGTAACAAATTTATTAATGCGTAAATTAACCCCTGTCGCTGAAACAATAAAAACAATATGGATTTAACTATACGGAAAGTAGTACGGCGATAATACTGGGGTTAAAACATCGGTTGATGTTCTCAAAGGAAATACTAAAAAAGTGTCAATGAAGACCGATAATAATAAAAAGTCATGGAAGTTAAAAAATAATAATAAAATGGAATGCCACACGGAAGGTAAATATAATAAAAAAATGGAACAACAATAATAACAATAAAAATAAAGACTAAAAAGTCGAAGGGAGAAGTGTCCAGTTAAATGGCGCTCAGATTAGCAGGCGGTAGAGATGTTTTCTCTACCGCCTTTTTATTTGTCCTGTTACAATGGCAACCGTTTATACTTAAAAGTATAAAGTGCGCTAGTAGTCGAGTTACCCAACCTCAATCCGCACAAACCAAATTCTTCTGGCAAGGCCAGCATCGCAACGCTAAATGAGTGTTGCTCAAAACCTCTTAAGTGAGATGATCAAGATATGAGTAGAACGAAAAAATCACGTAAAAGCCCATCAAATGGCCCTGTTCGTTTAAGCCAAGATAAGCTTAAAGAAATGCGTGCACTGAAAGAACAACGAGTTAAAAAAACCAAAGGCGCTAAGTCAGGTTCACGTAATTCGATTGAAGCTTTAAAGCCTGATACAAAAAGTAATCAGCATAATAAAGATAAGCGTGTTGGTAGTAAAAAGCCAATATCTTTAGTTGCTGTTGCACCAGAGCCTGTCATTGAATTAAAGCGTAACTTCAAGCCACAAGTTGAGTTGAAAAAAGTTGTGCAGCCAGAGTTTACGCCAGAGCAAGAACTGGAAGCGCTAGAAAATGATGAGCGTTTGTTAAAACTAGTTGAGATACATGAAAGCGGTACTCTATTAACAGGTAAAGATGCAAAATACTTCAACAGTCGTATCGACCGTCATCAAGAGTTATGTGAATTGCTTGGTATAGAAGATGAAGACGGGGATGACTTTGATGATGAAGATTTCATCGAAGAAAGTAACAGTGACTTTGATAATTATTTATCTAATGATTTAGCCAATGAATGGCTAGATGATGAGGACGATAAATAATGAATGTGATGATCTTAGCTCTGTGTGTGGGCGCTGTGATCATCGCAGGGTTGGCATTTTATGCAGGGCAATTGCTGTATAAGGTGAGTGCGCAAAAGAAGCTCATAGCTAAAGAGCAGGCTAAGCAGCAAGCAAAGCTTGCTAAATCTCGTTTAGAGCGCAATGCTAAGCTTGCAGATAGTATTCATTTGATTGCTCGAGCAATGCATCAAGAGCAGTGTGAGTTCTCTGAAGGCTGTTTACGTATTTGGGTGTTGATGTCGCAATATAGCTTTGAACATGATGATGACCTTACTATGCGTTATCCTGGTATTTTTGCGATGTATGAAGTGGTTAAAGAAATGCCGACTCATGATGCGCGTAAAAAGTATTCAAAGAAAGAAATATTTAAGCTAGATAGTGCACGCTGGCGTGCTGAAGAAAGTAACGCTGATGCGATTAAAGCTGACTGTGAGAAAATCATTGAAGACTTCAAAGCTGCTCCGGGCAGCGAGAATGTCGTTTTTAACTAACTTGTTCACAATAGCTAAATTGAAAAAGCAGACCTAGGTCTGCTTTTTTGTTTTGACCATTTAGGCTAAATTACTCGTGAGAATCGCGTCGCGTTTATTTGTTTTTGCAAATGAGCATCAAAGCACATACAAATTATACGAATAAACAAATTACCACGAGCGGTGACAATAATACGTTTGCCGTCAATAGCTACCATACCGTCGGCAATTAGTGGCTCTAGAGCTTTGAGCGAGCTTTCAAAGTAGTGCTCAAAGTCGAGTTGATATAGATCAGCAATGCTTTGCATATTGAGTTCAAAGTGACAAATAAGTTGTTTGATGACAGTTGCGCGTATCACGTCATCGCTGTCCAGTTGCATTCCTTTAGTTATTGCACAGCCAAGTTGATGATCTAGGGCGTAGTAATAATGCTTCAACTCTTTTTGGTTCTGTAAAATGGCAGTGCCGATTTGTGAAATAGACGATACGCCTAACCCCAGTAAATCACAGTTTCCATGGGTGGTATAGCCTTGAAAGTTACGATGTAATTGTTGACTATTTTGCGCGACGGCTAATTCATTTGTGGTTTTAGCAAAGTGATCCATCCCGATAAATTGATAACCAGCATCGCTCATTTGCTCTAAGGTATTTTTAAACATGGTAAGTTTATCGTGCGCGTTAGGCAGATCGGCATCTTTAATTTTGCGCTGCGCGGCAAAGCGCTCGGGTAAATGTGCATAATTAAATACAGAGACACGATCAGGACTAAGGGCAATAAGCTGATCTATCGTTTCTTTAAAGCTCTGAGGCGTTTGCAAAGGTAAGCCATAAATCATATCAGCGTTAATTGATGTAAAGCCAAGCTTGCGGGCTTCACTAATCAAGCCTTTCACATCATCGGCACTTTGTGGGCGATTGACTGCAAGCTGTACTGCATCATTAAAATCTTGAATTCCAAACGACACGCGATTAAAACCAAGTGTGCGTAAGTGGCTGAGCATACCATCAGCTAGTGATCGTGGATCTATTTCAATACCACGCTCAGCATTGGCTGTAAATTTAAAGTGTTGGTTTAATAACGAGATTAAGCGACTCATTTGTTCGGCGGTTAAAAAAGTGGGTGTGCCGCCCCCTAAATGTAGCTGTTCAACATGATATTGTTCAAATAACGGTGCTTGCGCAATGATTTCTTTTTCAAGGTAATCAAGATACAGATCAGCTTTTGATTGATGGCGGGTAATCACTTTGTTACAACCACAGTAATAGCAAAGCTGGCTACAAAACGGGATATGAATATATAAAGATAAGCTGCGATTATTGGATGAATTAATTGCACGGAGCAAATCTTGCTGTTGGTAGCCATCATCAAACGACAATGCCGTGGGGTAGGAGGTGTACCTTGGTCCAGACACATTGTATTTATTTATTAAGCTTTGATCCCACTTGGGTAAATTAATCATCACGCGCACCTTTACGATTGTTTCAACAATTATAAAAAAGCTGTGTAATGTCAGTATTGATCTGCAACAAAAAAGAGTGCTGTAAGCGCACTCTTTTTATGGTTTGTAGAGTCGTTAAAGTTTGAATTGGTTTACAGTATTGTTCAATGAGCTTGCAAGATCATTGAGGTCGCGCGCTTCGTCTGCAAGTTCAAGTGCATGATCTGCAGTACTATTCACTAAATGGTTGATAGCAGCTAAGCTATTATTTATATCTTCAGCAACCACTGTTTGTTGCTCGGTTGAGGTGGCAATGTGATGACTTTGATCTTGTACTTTAGTCACTGAGTCTGCAATGTTCTGCAATGCATCTAACACCTCTTGTGTTTGTGCCACCGAACTTTGTGCGCGCTCTTGTCCTTGTTGCATCATAGTGGAAGCTTGCTGCGCAATTTGCTGTAAGCGTGAAATCATATTGCGAATGTCATCCGTTGATTCTTGTGTACGACTTGCAAGCGATCGAACTTCATCGGCAACAACAGCAAAGCCACGGCCTTGCTCACCAGCACGCGCGGCTTCAATGGCAGCATTGAGCGCCAACAGGTTCGTCTGATCTGCGATGGCATTTATCACGTCAACAACCGCACCAATATTGCTACTTTCTTGCTCAAGGCCCGCAACCACTTTTGATGCTTCGCCAATATGCTCAGCGAGTGCCGTCATCACACTTTGTGCATTTTGCGAGCGCGATGTTCCGTCTGCGGTGATATGTTGCACTTCTTCAGCTGCATTATTGGTGTGTTGAGCGTTACGCGAGATCTCCATTACTGTAGAGGCCATTTCAGTCACTGCGGCACTAACACTATCGACCTGTTGTTTTTCCTGCTGAATTTCATCATTGGTTTTTTGCGACACTGATTTTAATTGCGCCGCGGCGTTAGTTAGTTGTTCTGCTTGAGCCGCTGTGTCGAGCATCATGGCACGCAACTTATCGATAAATGTGTTCATGTGCAACGCAAGCTGGCCAACTTCATCTTGGCTATCGATGGTGATTTTTTGAGTTAAATCACCATCGCCTGAGGCAATGTCGCGCATAATATGAGTCAGTGTAATTATCGGTTTTGAGATCATGTGAGTAGCCCACAAGATCATTGCAATGATGATCAATAGAATAACCACAACAGATGTCGTCGTCGTCATGACCGCTTCGTTAACTGGCTCATCAATCATTGTTCTTGGCACTAAAATACCCACATACCAGTCTAAAGATGGCTGCTCTAATTGTAAGCGGTTATAAACAACAAAATACTCTTGGCCTTTTAAAATGACTGTAGCATCACCGCTAATAGTATTCTTCATTTGCAGATTAAGTTCAGTAAATCCTTGAGTGTCGCTGAATTGTTTTTCGAGGGCATCTAAGCCTTGTTTGCCATTGGGTCCCTCGTCAGTTACTGAAAGTTTATGATTAGTACGTTTAGATAAATGAACAACTTTTTGGTCTCCATCAAGCAAGAAGCCATAGCCTTGACCATTAAAACGAACGTCTTCAACCATTTTATTGATTTTGTTGAGCTGTAAGTCCACACCACCGAAACCAACTAATTCACCTTGTTGGTTATACACTGGTTGTTGCACAACGGCAGAAGCATTACCAGTTGTTAGATCAACTGAAATTGGGCCAACATATAAGCGATTTATTTTTAATGCATCCTGCCACCATCCTCTCTTATACGCGTAATATGGCTGACCATTGTAGTGAGTAGTCCGTTCGTGTTCTTTAAAGTATTCACCCGTTTTAGCTGAAGCAAAAAATGCTGATAAGATATTCTCATCATTGCTACTAATACGCACAAAATCTTGGTTTACTTCATCGTAGCCAGGCGCACCTGTTAGTGTTTGATCTCGTTTATCCCATGCATCAAACCAATTTACTAAATGGGGATTATTAACGAATGTATTGACCAGTTTTCCGTATTGGGCAAAATAACCTTGCATTGAGAGTTGCTCACTTTGCAGATAACTGTGAGCTTCCCGTTCAATACTTTGGCGTGATAATGAAGCGATATGATTAACAAAGTAAGATGAAGCAGCGATCAACAGCACAGTGATAGTGCCACCGATTAGCAATAATATTTTTTTTCGCAATGATAAATTTTTTAACATAAGTGCACACATTCTTATTATTTAGTAGAGTAAGCAAGCTTATATAATCATATATTAGTCCTAATCTCCATATTGTGAGGTAAGACAAATGAATAACATTTTATTAAATTGTAAGGACGATGTTACAAAATGGGTACAATAAAAGAACGTTTAATTGTATTAGGTGCAGGTTGGCTTGGGCACCCTTTATGCTTGCAGCAACTAGCACAAGGCTGGGATGTGCAAGGAACCCATCGTGGTATTGAACATCAACATGCATTTCAGCGCCGATTGGTGTTTGAAAATAATCAGTTAAGTCATCAACTCGATTTACAAGATGCTTGGTGGGTGTGTGCTATACCCCCCCGTAGTCGTCAGGCTGATAGCCATTATTTAGAGACTTTAAAGTTAGCGATTGGACTTGCTGGTAATATGAATGCGAAAGGTTTTTTATTATGCTCATCAACGGCAGTGTATGGGCCAGATAACTTAATTTATGATGAGCAAAGCCCGATCGTAGTAACTAGCCCACGCCAGCAACCGTTACTTGAGGCTGAGCAGTGTGTTTTAAATGCGGGCGGAAAAGTACTTAGATTAGGTGGTTTGATCGGGCCAGATCGAGAGCCTGGTCGTTTTGTGGCTGGTAAAGAACTACAAAGCTCAAGTAGACAAAGCGTTAATATGGTGCAGCAGCAAGATGTGATTAATGCGATTATTAGCGTGTTGGATAAGTGGCAAATTGCAGCGCCAATTTATAATGTAGTCAATCCTGCTCACCCTACAAAAGCAGATTATTATCAACAAAAATGCCAGCAATATGGTACTCAGACGCCTACCTTTATTAGTGACGAAAGTGCCGAACGCATCATTGATGGTTCGGCTATTGAATCACTTGGTTTTAACTACCAGTTTGATATTTAAAACGATGGTAATACGCCTTTAGGTAATAAATTACACAGCTCGCCTTGTTGTAATAACAAGTTAGCTGCTTCGATATCGGGGCCGAAATAACGGTCTTTGTCGTAGTAGCTAACTTTTGTGCGCAGAGTTGCTTTGGCTTGTTCAACTTTTTCAGATGCGAGTAATGGCTTTCTAAACTCTAAACCTTGTGCTGATGCCAGCCATTCAATTGCCAGTACGCCTTGCGTGTTGTCGGCCATTTCACCTAGACGGCGCGCCGCAAAAGTTGCCATCGACACATGATCTTCTTGGTTTGCTGAAGTAGGTAAACTATCGACTGACGCTGGATGTGCCAGTGACTTGTTTTCTGATGCTAATGCTGCAGCTGTAACTTGCGCAATCATAAAGCCAGAGTTAACACCGCCATTTTCAACTAAGAAAGGTGGCAGTTTTGATAGGTTTGAATCAATTAATAACGCGATACGGCGCTCAGCGAGTGCACCTATTTCGGCAATCGCTAATGCTAAGTTATCAGCTGCCATTGCGACTGGTTCTGCGTGGAAGTTACCACCAGAGATAATATCGCCCACATCTGCAAATACCAGTGGATTATCAGTCACTCCATTTGATTCACACAATAATACTTCAGCGGCTTGGCGAATCTGCGTTAAACATGCGCCGAGTACTTGTGGTTGGCAGCGTAGGCAATATGGGTCTTGTACTTTTTCACAATCAACATGGGCCTCACTGATCTGTGATTGCTCACTTAACATCTCGCGGAAAATTGCAGCGGTATCTATTTGCCCACGTTGGCCACGTATATCATGGATGCGCGCATCAAATGGTGAACGACTGCCCATTGCGGCTTCAATGCTGATAGAGCCAATCGCACAGCTTTGCGCATATAAATCCTCAGCACGAAATAAACCTTGTAATGCAAATGCAGTTGAAGCTTGAGTGCCATTTAATAGTGCTAAACCTTCTTTTGCGGCTAAAGTCAGTGGCTCCAGGTTGGCAATTTTAAGGCCTTCAACAGCGCTAATTAGTTTACCTTGGTAGCGCATTTCGCCTTCACCAAGCAGTGGTAAGCACATGTGTGACAATGGCGCTAAATCACCTGATGCACCCACCGAACCTTTTTTTGGTACGCAAGGGTAAACTTGTGCTTCAAGCAATTGCATAAAAAACTCAATGACTTTTAAGCGAATGCCTGAAAAACCACGAGATAATGAATTAATTTTCAGTACCATCATTAATCTTACGGTACTGTCATCCATGTAGGCACCAATGCCGGCAGCATGCGAAAGCACAATTGAGCGCTGTAACAGCTCTAATTCATGTTCGGCAATTTTGGTATTAGCGAGTAAGCCAAAACCGGTATTGATACCATACACAGTACGATGTTGATCAATCACGTCTTGAACAGTTTGTGCGCTGGCAGCGATTTTAATTTCGCTATCTTGGGCAAGCGTCAATTTTACTGGCGATACATTAATTTGGCGTAGTGTCGCTAAATCAAGTTGGCCAGGTGTGAGAGTAAGTTCAAACATGATTATTCCTTATTTAACATTGGTAGATCGAGGCCTTGCTCGGTAGCACAGTTAATTGCAATATCGTAACCTGCATCAGCATGGCGCATTACGCCTGTTGCAGGGTCGTTCCATAATACACGGCCAATACGTGCAGCTGCTTCGTCAGTACCATCGGCAACAATAACCACACCAGAATGCTGGCTAAAGCCCATACCAACCCCGCCACCGTGATGCAAAGAAACCCACGTTGCACCGCCTGCAGTATTCAGCAATGCGTTAAGTAATGGCCAATCTGATACAGCATCTGAGCCGTCTTTCATTGCTTCGGTTTCACGGTTTGGACTGGCCACCGAGCCTGAGTCTAAATGGTCGCGACCAATTACAACCGGTGCTTTTAGTTCGCCATTTTTAACCATTTCATTAAACGCCAGAGCTAAACGCGCTCTGTCTTTTAGCCCAACCCAGCAAATACGCGCGGGTAAGCCTTGAAATTGAATACGCTCACGGGCCATATCAAGCCAATTGTGTAAGTGCTTATCGTCTGGGATAAGTTCTTTTACTTTTGCATCAGTTTTGTAAATATCCTCTGGATCACCAGAGAGTGCAACCCAGCGGAATGGGCCAATGCCTTCACAAAATAATGGGCGAATATAAGCGGGCACAAAACCTGGGAAATCAAAGGCATTTGTCACGCCTTCTTCAAACGCCATCTGGCGAATGTTATTACCATAATCAGTGGTTGCCGCGCCTGCTTGCTGTAATGCCAACATAGCAGTTACTTGCACCGCCATAGATTGCTTTGCAGCTTTAACCACGGCTTGTGGTTCTTGCTCACGCATTTTTGCAGCATGGTCCATGCTCCAACCTTGTGGTAAGTAACCATTGAGTGGGTCGTGAGCTGAGGTTTGATCGGTTACAACATCAGGGGTAATACCACGCTTAACTAATTCACTAAATACGTCAGCGGCGTTACCGAGTAAACCAACAGATAGAGCTTCACCTTTGGCGCAAGCAGCGTTGATAAGTTCAAGAGCATGATCTAAGTCAGTCGCTTTAACATCAACATAACGGGTTTTTATTCTAAAATCGATGCGAGTTTCGTCACATTCGATAACTAAAGCACTAAATCCTGCCATGGTTGCAGCAAGAGGTTGTGCACCACCCATGCCACCTAAACCACCGGTAAGTACCCACTTTCCAGCGGCGTTACCATTAAAGTGTTGTTTTGCCATCGCTACAAAGGTTTCGTATGTACCTTGTACAATACCCTGTGAGCCTATGTAAATCCACGAGCCCGCAGTCATTTGACCGTACATCATCAAACCAAGTTTATCGAGTTCGTTAAAATGCTCCCAATTAGCCCAATGCGGCACTAAGTTTGAGTTTGCAATTAAAACCCGTGGTGCATTACTGTGAGTTTTGAATACCCCAACTGGTTTACCTGATTGCACGAGTAACGTTTCGTCGTCTTCGAGTCTGTCGAGGGTTTCGATTATTTTATCGAAACAAGGCCAATCGCGCGCTGCTCGGCCAATGCCACCGTATACCACTAACGAGTGCGGGTGCTCAGCAACCTCTGGATCTAAGTTGTTCATTAACATGCGCTTAGCGGCTTCTGTGAGCCAGCTTTTAGCGCTGATCTTATCGCCATGTGGCGCGCGGATAACGCGAGATTCATCAAGTCTGTTGTTCATGGAGTACTCCTGTTGTATATACAACTGATTTTGTTTTAAAAAATACGCAATTAAGCGCATCTTTTTGATTCGTGTATTATTTTATTTTTTAAATGTTAAATGGCCACCTAAGCGATATTTACTCCCTGGTGACACTAAACGTGCAAAGCTAACAATGCCTGATGATGACCACGTACGGCGTATAACCTGTAAGCAAGGTTCTTCATGATATAAGTTTAGCCATTGGCACATTTCGCTGTTGGGCATTATCGCTTCCACTGTGTGGCGAGCTTCTGTTAACGGCGCAACGCTCGATAAATATTCGTGCGGCGTTAATACGGTAAAATTTTGTTGTAGGTAACTTTTTGCCAAAGCAGGATTAACAAAGCGTTCTTCTACTTGCAGCGGCTGATCATTTTCGTTGTGCACCAATACACTGCGATACACTAGGCTATCTACTTCAACACCTAAAGCAATGGCAATAGGTGCAACGGCGCTGATAGATTCAAGTACTAACACAGTGCAACTGTAATTACCGCTGCGGGCTTTAACTTCATCTGCAATATTTTTAATTTCAAGCAATGATGATTGTGATTTAAAGCTGGCAACAAACGTACCTAAACCTTGGCTACGAGTGAGGATATCCGCTTCTGTAAGTTCACTCAATGCTCGGCGTGCTGTCATCCGACTGACACTAAATTGTTCAGCTAATTCGTTTTCTGAAGGCACGCGTTGGTTTTCTTGCCATGCGCCGGATCGAATATTATCAACAATAAACTGCTTTATTTGTGCGAATTTAGGTGTCGTCATTAGAGTTTTTACAATCTTTTTAAATTACCTATTAACTATAAGATGACATATTTATCTTGTATATACAAGATGGCTTGCTAGACTAATAAAAAAGAATTTTAGGAACCGATATGACCACATTAACCGCGACAGATAACAGCAATGACTGGGACTTACTGATCACTGATGCCAATATAGCCACTATGGATAGCAATATTGATGCACCGTATGGTGCAATTGAAAATGCGGCGCTGGCGGTTAAAGATGGTCATATCGCATGGCTTGGTAAGCAAAGTGACTTACCAACATTTGATGTGTTAGCTACACCGACAGTGTCTGCTAAAGGGCAGTGGCTAACACCCGGTTTAATAGATTGTCATACTCACTTAGTCTTTGCTGGCTCACGGGCTGAAGAGTTCGAACAGCGTTTGCAAGGTGTTAGTTACGAGCAAATTGCCGCGCAAGGTGGTGGTATTGCCAGCACTGTAATGGCAACACGAGAGGCTGACCATGAAGCGTTATTTGTGCTGGCGAAAGATCGCCTCAATGCACTCTATGCTGAAGGTGTAACTACGATTGAAATCAAGTCGGGCTACGGACTTGACTGCGAAAATGAAGTAAAAATTCTCGAAGTAGCGCGCCTACTTGGTGAAAATCATCCCGTTGATGTAAAAACCACTTTTTTAGGGGCACATGCATTACCACCTGAGTATAAAGGTCGTAGTGATGAGTATATTGATTTGGTGTGTAACGAAATGTTAGATCAGATTGTTGCAGCTAATTTAGCTGATGCGGTTGATGTATTTTGTGAAAATGTTGGTTTTAGTAATGAGCAAACACGTCGCGTGTTTACAGCCGCAAAAAAACATAGTTTGCCTGTAAAATGCCATGCCGAGCAGTTATCTAACCAACATGGCACAGAGCTTGTTGCTGAATTTAAAGGTTTATCGGCAGATCATATAGAGCATTTAGATGAAGCGGGAGTAAAGGCTATGGCCGCAGCGGGTACTGTGGCTGTTTTATTACCCGGCGCATTTTATTTTTTACGTGAAACTAAGCAGCCGCCAATTGAGTTATTAAAGCAATACAATGTACCAATGGCTATTTCAACAGACTTTAACCCGGGCACCTCACCCATGTGTTCTTTGCAATTAATGATGAATATGGGGTGTACATTATTTCGTTTAACGCCAGAGGAAACTTTAGCTGGAGTGACGTGCAATGGAGCTAAAGCACTTGGTTTAAAAGACCGTGGTGAATTAAAAATAGGGCTACGAGCTGACATTGCACATTGGCAAATTTCTCACCCAGCGCAATTAAGTTATCAATTAGGCGTAAATAAACTGTTAAATCTGTGGATATTGGGTAGACTTAATTAGTCTATTTTAATGTTGTACTTACTCAATGTCTTTAATTGCGCTATTAACAAATACTGGATTTGAATACGCAGCAAGGAGCGCTTTTTTAAACAATACACAGTTACCCGTTTTTTTAGCCGGTATGGTATTGATGGCGATGGTTTGCGCTTTGTGTGTAGTTAATAAATCGCAGTTGCGATTTAGCTATATACTCAACGGGGTTATTTCGCTAGCGATATTAAGTGCTGCATTTCCTTATTTAGAATTGTTGTTAGCATTGAGCATTTGCCTTCACTTATGGCAAGCATCTAAACAAAATAACTCAACGTTACTCACGCTAAGTTACTGCGCAGCAATAATATATATAATATTATTTGCTGCTAATTTGCTTTTAGGCATACCCTTATTTTTAGTCACATTGGCAAGTATTATACTGGCAGCATCTGGCTATTTTGATGAGCAAGATTTAGAACCGCACAGCACCGAAACACAAAGCTTAGAGCAAGAAGGCTTTGCTGCAGCATCCCCGTTAATGAGTCTTCCTAGTTGTAAGCAATTACGTAATAGTTATTATGCGTGGCGTGAGCCACAGCATTATCGCGGTGTATTAATAATTATTCGCTTAGAAGGGTTTAAAGAAGTAAATCAACATATAGGACGAGATTTTGGGGATTTATTATTAGCTCAATCGGCAAACCGTATTAAAGAGTTTTTGAATATGGATGAAGTTGTTAGTTTAGGTGGGGACCAAAAGTTAGCACATTTAGGTGGGTTAAATTTCGCATTTATATGTAATTTGGAGCAGCAAAAGCACCTGCATGAACAGCTAATTAGTCAAATATTAGGTGCGACTCTAAAGCCTTTCAATGTCGCAAATTGTACAATTGAAGTGAAGGCACGTGCGAGTTATGTAGATTGTGATGAACAGGAAGGTAGTTTTGATAATCTTATCTCATGTGGTTACTTAGCGCTTGATAGTGTAGAACCACAGCAGGTAGTTGCTTATCACCAACAAATGAAAATAGAGCAGCTAGAGCAGCAGGCGCGCTTAAAAGAGTTGACTAATATAGACTTTGCACGAGAGCTTGAGCTCTATTTTCAGCCAGTGATAAGAAATACAGATGAAAAAATTGAGTTCTTAGAGCTGTTACTACGCTGGCAACACCCAAAGCAAGGGATATTATCAGCACACCGTTTTATTGATGACATACGTATTGCAGGACTTGCTTTCCCACTTGCTACATTTGTGATTGAACGTGCGGCAGAATTGGCAATGGCACTGCGTGTGGAGGGTATTAGGATACCCTTGAGCATAAACGTGTTTGGTTCGGAAATGCTTAATGAAGAGTTTATTGATTTTATTGATGATGTTTTTACTGAGCACCAGCTTCAGCCTGGGGATTTGATAATTGAATGCCCGTTAAATTTATTTATGAGTTTAGATGATCAAGGTAAAGCAATGGTTGCACGCCTTAATAGTATTGGAATTAAGGTATGCGTTGATGGTTTAGGTGATAGCCCGGTTTGGTTAGCTAAATTACCAAATTTAGCGGTGGAGTATGTAAAGGTTGCACCAGCATTGACTGCCGACTTTAGTCATCAAGGTCATATTCGCAGTTTAGTTGGCGGTATGGTCGAAATGCATAATAAACAGAATGCCAAAGTGATTTGCGAAGGGGTAGAAACGATTGAGCAGCTCAATTTTGTGAAAAGTTTAAATGCTTACGCTGCACAAGGCTATTACTTTAGTCATCCGCTAAGCAGTGTAGGGATGATTACATGGTTAAAGCAATGGCAGCTTGAGCATTAAACGCTTTTTACATTTTCCCGCGCTTGTAAATACGCATTAGCTAGTGCACAAATGATTTGTCCGGCATCGTTAATACCTGCTTGCAATCCACTAGGGTGCTGGTTTGGTGCTGCTTCACATAGATGTAAATAGTGACTATTTGTTTGACTAGCAGCTAAATGCACAAAATGTTCTGCGTCGCTAACACTAAAACCGCAATTGGTATACGCGCTGACGGGCATTAATGAAATGCTATCAAGGTCGACTTCAACACCAAGTGGTGCATCTGTTAAGTTTTGCAAAGCTTGTTGGCATGCATCGCTAAGTGTTTTTTCACGTCTTACTTGCAGTGACTGATAGCTATCATAGTTAAAGTTGGCAGCAGCTAAAGCATCAATAATTGCTTGATTGTTTTTTAGCTCGTGCATACCAATAATATGATAATTATTTAAGAGTTGTTCATGATAAGCATAACGAAAGCCATTACCACTATGACGACCTTCGCAATCGCGAAAATCAGCATGAGGGTCAAAATTAATCGCATTAATAGGGTTATTTTTATGTTTACTTAATGCGCGAATAATACCCAGGCAATTATTATGACCACCGCCAATAACAATTGGCTCTAAACCTGCTGTAAATATTAAACTTAAAACTTGCTCAACACGCTGATCAAGTTGGGCACATAAGTCACGTAATTGCTCAAGTTGCCTTGGGTGTTGATTGCTTAAGCTTGATGCAGCAAGGGTTAAATCGGCAACATCAACTTCGCCTAAAAGTAATACCTTATCACTGGCTAAAAATTGGTTGTCGGGTTGGTTTAAGAAACGTTTAACAAATGCTTGCCAGCCATCTTGCGCACCACCATTACCTACATTAGCGCGAGGACCGATATCTTCACAAATGCCAATGAGCACATAACGAATACCAAATTGGGCGGCATCTTGCATCGCTTGTAATGGGTCAACATGGGTGTCGAGGAGGGCGATTGACTGCCATGCTTTTTTTTCATTTGCACGACTGTTGCACCAAGGTTTAACAGTCGCTTCATCGTAGATATTTAAGTAGGCGGTCACTTTTAGTCTTCTATGATTTCCAGTTCAAGTTCTTCACCAGATAAAATAATACCAGTGCTATCTGCATAAACATAATCATCATCGAAAAAAGACACGCCAGCGAAATTAACGCCAATGCCATCTTCGCCAGCGCCTTCGCTATCAGCAGCGACAGGGATAGATGCAATTGCTTGAATACCTAAATTAATCTCTTCAAGTTCGTCAACATGGCGCACTGCACCATAGACAACAATACCTTGCCAGTTATTTTCTGTGGCTAACTCTGCCAGCTCTATATCAAT
This sequence comes from Pseudoalteromonas sp. Ld20, assembly GCF_045064175.1. Lineage (NCBI taxonomy): Bacteria > Pseudomonadati > Pseudomonadota > Gammaproteobacteria > Alteromonadales > Pseudoalteromonadaceae > Pseudoalteromonas > Pseudoalteromonas sp. Ld20. Next base: position 145,307 of record NZ_JBISHB010000044.1, on the reverse strand, counting down.
AAGTGCCCGACGTGTAGAGCCACCACCGTCAATGAGCAATATGCGATCTTCGCCTTCTTGAGAGAGTATCTCACGGATCAGTTCATTATTTTCAAAACATTTAGCTGTTTTGATGCGACCACCAAAGCTATGACGGCCACCAAAATTGATGAACATAGGTTCGAGCACGTCGACCACGTCGGCAAAGTGATCGCATAAATCTGAAGTGCTGTAATCCATTTTATTATCCTCTAAAGATACGTTAGCTTGTACTTCAGTATACCTTGCTGAAACGCAATAACAACGACTTAATACCAGTAAATAGCGCTCTTTTTAAACAAATAATGCGCTAAAACAGTAAAAGCAATATTAGTGTCTTAAAACTTTCACCTAATTGTTATTTCTAGCACCTATGCTGAAATTGTGCACAGGTTTGCATGAAAAAGGAGCAAGCAATGAGTGAGTACAATATATTAAAGAAGGTTGCGCAGCTGGATGAAAATTTATTTCTTAAGCTGTTTAATGGTAATTCCCCTTTATGGCTAAAAAATTCCGCATTAGGGTTATCTAAAAGTGGCAACGGAGGCTTGTATCTTGTTATCGCTTTTGCTGTTAGCTGGCTAGGTAGCGAACAAGAGCTGTTGGCGGTTACTTTATTACTGGGCTTTTTAATCGAGCGTCCTATTTACTATATCGCTAAAAATGGGTTTGCACGCGTGCGTCCTTGTGATTGCTTAGTGAAAGGCGCGTATATTGTGCCGGGTGACAAATTTAGTTTGCCATCAGGCCATAGTGCGGGGGCTTTTTTAGTGGCAATAATTCTTGCTCAATATTTTCCACAATTAAGCGTTGTGTGGTTTTTATGGGCGGTAGGCGTTGCTGCATCCCGAGTTGTGCTAGGTGTTCATTTTCCTGCCGATGTTGTACTGGGAGGGTTAATAGGTTCAAGTTGTGGTTTGGCAGCCATACTAGTGGTGGGTTATTTATGAGGGTATTGTACGGTATTCAGGGAACTGGAAACGGCCACATAACACGAGCTCGCGTGATGGCAAACGCATTTAGTAGTATGAATATTGACGTTGATTATGTTTTTTCAGGACGAGCTCAGGAAAATTATTTTGATATGGAGGCATTCACTAACTATCGCAGCTTTCGCGGGTTATCTTTCTCAACACAAAATGGCCAAATAAATAGTTATCGTACAATTAAAAATGCGCGAATGTGTAAATTGTTGTCTGATATAAAGCAGTTGGACTTATCTGGTTATGATTTTGTTTTTAATGATTTTGAACCTATCACTGCTTGGGCTGCAAAGCGCCAAGGCGTACCTGTTATTGGCATGAGTCATCAAGCTGCCTTTTTATCACCAAAGGTGCCAATGTTTAGACACGGGCTATTCCATCGTTCATTAATTAAGTGTTATGCCCCAGCAGATATTTACTTAGGGGTCCATTGGCAGCCATTTGCCGATAATATTATTCCACCTTTTATTGCTAATCATCCTCATGAAAATCCTGTAAGTGTCGATAATAAAGTGTTGGTGTATTTACCTTTTGAAAATCTGACTAGCGTGGTCGATTATCTAAAAGATTTTCCTGAAAAAGAATTTTACTGTTACCACCCCAATGCAAGCAATGAGTCTTGCTCTCACATTCATTTGAGAGGGTTATCACGCCAGGGGTTTTTAAACGATTTAGCTAATGCAAGTGGCGTAATTGCTAATGCTGGTTTTGAACTGTCAAGTGAAGCGCTTAAATTAGGTAAAAAATTATTGTTAAAGCCATTAGCTGGTCAATTTGAGCAAGATGCGAATGCACAAACGTTACTTGCTATGAAAGCGGCTCATGTAATGAGGTATTTAAATCCTTATGCATTAGATGATTGGATTAATAGTGAAAACAAAAGGTTAATTAATTTCCCAAGCGATCCGCAACCGTTGATTGAGTGGTTAACGGCTCGGCAGTGGGGAAGTACACACCAACTTCATAGATCATTGTGGTCAGGAGTCAGTTGAGGGCTTTTGGTGCTTAAATAAGGCAACTGACTTAAATTGTCTATAAATTGTTAGATAATATGCGCGAAGAAAATATTATTTAACTATACTATATGGTGAGACTAATTTAAGGGCTGTTGTTAATGAGTTTACTTCAAAATTTGACGATTAAACGTCGCTTGCAATTCAATGCGGTAGTCGTTGGTTTAGCTATGATCGTAATGTTATTTGTTATCATTTATGAAGCACGCATTATGCTTAAGTTAAATGAAACAATTCAATACGCTGAAGAGCTAGATATCCACGAACTATCTATGAGAAAGTTTGAGAAGAACTTTTTATTCTATAAGCAAGAGGAGGACTTGGCGCTATTCGAAAATGAATACCAACAACTTGAAGCTAAGATATCAAAGCTTAAAGCCGTTACTGATGAGTTAGGTGTACCAAATAAAGAAGTCGATCAATTTAAAATATTAGCTGAGCGATATTACCAAGATTTTAATACAGTTGTAGTGTTACAAAGAGAAATTGGTTTACACCCAAAAGATGCCCTATATGGTGAGTTACGCGGTGCCGTGCATCAAGTAGAGACGCTATTGAAAGAGCGTGAAAACTACGAACTTCTTTCGCTAATGTTGCAGCTGCGCCGTTCAGAAAAAGACTTTATGCTGCGCTTTGATATTAAGTATCTTGATAAGTTTAATGATATTACTGAGTTACTGAATAAAAAAATAGCTCAAGCAGGCTTTGATAGTGGTTACCAAAGTCAGCTAACAAACTTACTTGGTAGTTACCAAACTAAGTTTGATGCACTAGTTAAAGCGCAAGTTGCTTTAGGCCTTGATTTAAATTCAGGTGCATTAGGTAAAATGAAGTCAAGCGTAAAAGAAAGTGATGCGGTTGTCTCTAAAATTACCAGCGATATAAAGCTGCAAGTTGAAAAACAAGCCAGTGATGCGCAGATGTTTGCAATTATTATATTTATTTTTGCCAGTATAATCGTAATGGCGCTCGTTTACTTTACAAGCAAATCTATCATTATTCCTATTGAACGGGTTTATCATACAATTAATGAGATTCGTCGTAACAATGATTTAAGCCTTACTATTGAGCAGATAGGAAAGGATGAAGTAACCACGATGACAATTGACTTTAATAGTTTGATTAGCGACTTTAAAAAACTTATTTATGAAGTTAATACGGCGCTAAAAACGCTTAATGTAGCAACAGAGCATTTATCAGAAACAACTGCGGCAACAAGTTCAGGTATGCAAGAACAACTTCATGAAGCTGATATGGTGGCAACCGCTGCAACTGAAATGCAGGCAACCATTCAAGATATTTCACATAATACAGAAGCCGCAGCTAAAAAAGCTGAATCAACGAATGTGAGTGCTCAGCAAGGCCGCCGTGAAGTTGAATCAACAGTTAATCATATTAATCAATTATCTGAATCTTTAGGTAAAGCCTCTAGTGTTGTATCACAGCTTGAAAAAGATGGTGAGACTATAGGGTCTGTACTTGATGTAATTCGAGCGATAGCTGAGCAAACTAATCTATTGGCATTAAATGCCGCAATTGAGGCTGCTCGTGCGGGTGAGCAAGGGCGAGGCTTTGCTGTAGTTGCAGATGAAGTTCGTTCGTTGGCGCAACGTACTCAAAGCTCAACGCAAGAAATAGAAAGTATTATTTCAACGTTACAAGAGCGCACTCAAGAAGTGGTTAGCATCATGCAACAATGCCGTACACAAGGTGGAGAAAGCGCAGCACAAGCGACTAAAGCGGGTGAGTTACTGAGCTCGATTACTGAAGATGTACAAACGATTATGGATATGAGTACGCATATAGCAACGGCAATTGATGAGCAAAGCCAAGTCGCCTCAGAAGTAAATAAAAACGTGGTACGGATACGTGATATTGCTGAAGATGCATCGGCCCATTCAGTGACCAATGCACAAACAAGTGAAGAAGTCTCTGAACAAGCGCGTGTACTTCATAAAGCGATAGATAAGTTTAAGGTTTAGCCGTCAGCCGTCAGTTATAACTTATAAGTTATAAGCCATAAGCCATAAGTTTTAAGCAGCCTTGAGTTGCTTTGAGCTTATGGCTTTTTTGTTTGGATAATTAAATGGGCAGTTATTCAACTTGATGGCTCTTAACGGTAAATAGTTATGGCTATTTGTAGTAGCTCATATTGCAGTGGCACATATCTTCTTACAGTTTCGATGAATAGATTAGGACTTTATCTAATAGGCAGCTATGAGCGATAAGCCGTCACTCAGGTAAGTTGTCATTAACTTAGTAAGAATAAGAGGACACTTTCCTCTTTTTTACATGTTTATATAAGCCGCAGGAAGAGTAATATTTATAGTTGGCAATAACTTATAGTATTTGCTATTAATATAAGTTCACTAAATAAGGATGTCTTCGCACTAAAATAGGGAAAGTGTCCTCTGACAAAGATGTTATGTGCTTCCTCGGATAAACGAGCATCTGTCGAGTGCAATAATGTAACACCCACTTATCACTTCAGCATAATATATTTATGCCAGATCTAATTTATGCGGATTTTATGATAAAATTTCTCACCATTTATTTAAGGCTTAAGCAGAACCAGTGAATATTTCAAGCGAAAACGAGTTGTTATCTAAATGCGCATTAGCTTGGGGTGATTCTGGAGCTGAAAAGGGTGAGGTATTTACCAAACAAAACATCGTTGATTTTATGATTAAGACTTCAGGAATTGATCAAGCCATACTGCTTACGGAAACAAGAATATTAGAGCCATCTTGTGGTCAAGGTGATTTCGTATTAGCAATAGCTAAAGAGCTTTGCAAAAAAGCATCATTAAACGGGATTGTAAATGGCGGTAGATTCAATTCATTAGTCACAGCCTATGACATTTCAAGTGAGAATATTTCAAACGCCAAAAGAAAAACGCTTGAGGTATTAAATTCTACCTTCAGCTTTGAAGACTCCAAAGAACTTGTTGAGCAATGGTATAAAAATACTGACTTTTTACTTGAGGAAAAGCAGTCCCGTTTTACACATGTTATCGGGAACCCTCCCTACATTAGAATTGAAAACATACCTGTAGATCTGCTTAAAGCATATAGGAAAACATTTTCTACGATGAAAGAAAGAGCAGATATTTATATTGCATTCTTTGAAAAATCCTTATCCTTACTCAATAATAAAGGTGTTCTTTCTTTTATTTGTACAGATCGATGGACGAAAAACAGATATGGATCATCCCTGAGAAAATATATTTCCAATTCATATCAACTTGATCTATTTGTCGATTTGTATGGGCAAAATGCTTTTAAAGCAGAAGTACTTACATACCCAGCAATAACGCAAATCTCCAAGCAAAGCAATAAACAAACCATCATCATTCATAATCCGAACATTGATGAGTTATTCTCTAATTTGGTAGCTAGATCATTAAATAGAAATATCGTTGACTTCGAAGGCGCTATTGTAAGAAAAGATGTTGTGAACTCTGATAAACCTTGGATGTTTGGCTCGCCCGATGAGTTAAAGTTAATCAGTAGATTAGAAAGTGAGTTTCCATTAATCGAAGATTCTGGTTGTAAAATTTACATTGGTGCTGCGACTGGAAATAATAAAGTATATGTTGTAAATGGCAATCTTGATATTGAGCAGTGCCGTAAAATCCCTATGGTGAAGGCTGGAGATCTAAAGGACGGATATCACCGAGATGCACAACAGTTTCTTATTAATACTTACGACGAAAATGGTGTTATTGACTTAGAACGCTTTCCAAAACTACAATCATACCTAGAAATACATTCCGAGGTACTAAAGTCTAGACACATTGCTAAAAAGCAACCGGATGCATGGTTTAAAACTATTGATCGCGTATATCCTGAACGTGCTGATAAAGCTAAATTGTTAATACCAGATATAAAATCACAATTAACTGTAATATATAGTGAAGGATTTCATCCTAATAACTCAATCTATTATATATGTTCAGAATCTTGGAGCTTAAGGGCGTTGCAAGCAGTTCTCCTATCAGGTTTAGGGCAGTTGTTTGTTTCTGTATATTCAACAAAGGTTTCAGGTGGAAATTTAAGATTTCAAGCGCAACATTTGAGGAAAATTCGTTTACCACAGTGGAAAAATATTTCCAAAACAACCAGACTTCAGCTAGAAAATGCTGCTGTAGTTGGTGATCTTTCAGAGGCTAAGAAAATTGTTTTTTCACTGTATAATTTTTCTGAAAGTGAAAAGCAGATACTAGGGTACTAAATGTCGAATATGATAAATAATGCGGTTAGAAACTTCTGGAATGTTAGATCTGGAGGGCAAGGAGTTCTTGGTGGAAAAACTTTAGATGGATTTATTGAAGTCATCAACTCAGTTATTTTGCACTCAGGAATACCCGAGGTACAAATACACACAAATAAGCAGGCTTCCCAACTACCCGGATATTTCAGACCCCATAAGTCCTGGGATGTGGTCGCCGTTTCTAGGGGGCGTTTAGTTGCAGCTATTGAGTTGAAATCTCAAGTTGGATCAATTGGGAATAACTTTAATAACAGGACAGAGGAAGTTCTTGGTAGCGGCACTGATCTCCACACCGCTATCGAAGAAGGAGCTTTTGGAACTGATGCTGAAATATTTACAGGCTACCTGATTCTAGTAGAAGATTCTGTAGCTAGTCGTAACTTTCCATCTATTAATATGAACCACTTTCCAGTAATGCCTGGCTTTCTTGCAGATGAAAGCATTAGAGGTACTACTTATCGACCCAATGCATTGGGTATTTATCCCAGGGTTCAGGGAGTTTCATACTTAGAACGATATGACTTGCTTTGTAAAAAATTGGTTTTAAAAAACATTTACACGGCAGCAGCACTAATTATTGCGGATCAATCTCAGTCAATTACAGGACAATATAGGGACTTGACGCCTCAAACGAGCATTCACACATTTCTAACAAAATTGGATAATCACTGTCGCCTCATTGCAAGTTATGGCTGATATAGATCAACCATAGTGAAAGGTGGTATTTGAAAAATACTAACTACACATATTAGCTAGCAAACCTATATTTTTTATAATCGCACATAACAAGGAAATCCAGGTGAGTTGTCATTAGCTTGGTAATATTAAGAGGAAAGTGTCCTCTGATAAAGTTGTTATAAGTTTAAGGAGTTTTATGCTAGACGGAAAGAGACCATCAGAAGATGGTAGGTTTTCTTTTGAAATAAAAAGATCTCCTGTGTCACTTCAAGCGAAGTCTGATAGAAGATCAGAATTTAAAGAATTTGTGGTTGAAGAATTAAAGTCAGTTAGTTTTTTACTTTCGGGTGACGTGAAGATTTCAATTGAATGGTATAGCCATGAGCAAAAAAGGTATGAAACCACTGCGTCTGCCGATATAGACAATATAATAAAGCCATTGTTAGATTCTTTATGTGGACCGGATGGCATTATGATCGATGATAATCAAGTTCAGTCTATTGGCTGCAACTGGTTTGATTACGACGATATAGAAAATGAAAAATTAGTAGTAGTTGTAGAGTTTTCTCCTTCAGAATTTGTTCTTAAAGAGGGGCTTTTTTTTGTAAATGTACATCAGCATCTTTATATGCCGCTATGGGAATCGTTAGACAAAAAAGCACAAAAGTTTATGGCTGAAAGTTTCGTTAAAATGATAGAAATAAGGGAACAGATGGTTGCAGCCGGTATCGATTATTATCAAGCAAAGGCTGTAATGTCAGTTCAGCGTGTTTTCCATAAAGGGCGACTAGATGGTTTCGTTTTAAAAGACAAATCAGAATTGGATAAATAAATTTATAACAAAGCGTTACCACCGTCCATTTTTGGCACTTTGAAGTAGTTCAGCTTTGAGCTATAACAGTACAGTGGTAAATTATGGTGTATGAAATCAAGTTTTTTGACCCAATTGGCTTTAATAATCAAAGAGCGGGCTTTAGTGTGGCAATGGGCCTGCTATAGCGCGTGAATTGAACGTGTAATGGAAAGAGTATGGAAGCGTATCAAAAGGACATAATCTCACTTATAGACGAGTGTCGTAAAGATGAACACTTTTTGAAAATGGTGAGTCCACTTGTTGATTGGCGAAGCATGGTTGTTAAAGGTGGGGTGGCTAAAAAGCCGCTTAAATTAATGGATGCGTTATTAGCGAGTTATCCTAACTTAGTAAACAGATTGTGGGGAACGTCAACAGGTCGCACTACAATATCCCCGTTTGATGTGGCTAAGTGGCTTTGTAAGAAAGCGAATGATGTAGATGCTAAGCAAGCGTTTAAATATTTTCTTGATTTTGCAGATAACCAAACCGTTCCTTTGCATCTTATTTCACTGGTGGAAGGCGTTTATCCTGAGCAAACTATTATTTTGATGAGAATACGCGTATTTGTGGGTTTGAAGCGCTCCCAGATGGGGTTAAAAACAGGATTAATAGGGATTGGTATGATATCAGTCGTGATTACCCTGGGGATAGGCCTTCTTTTATCGTAACCACAGTTCATCAAAATGTGTTTGATGTTCATGATTATGACGATGTGGTTCGTGATGAAAGAAGATCACTTCACGATATTTTAGAATCGCATACCTTGAAGGCAAATTTCTTGTCGCTCTTCACAAAGGAATATGGTGCGTGTATTACGCGTAATAGAATGCTTTTTGACGATACAGTGCCATGCTCTGGCTTTATTGATATGAATATTATTAGCGCACTGCAAGTGCTACGTCCTTTTTACAATGATGATTTGTATTTTGATGATAAAGACACGTTGAGGAACGTGTTTAGCAAGTACAACGCGTTAAATAGTAAAACCAAAGGGGCGACTGAATTGGCGCTTAAACGTAAATCGTCTTCTATGAATTCTCATGACCTTGTTGATAAGGCGGTTGATTTAGGGATGTGTGCTGAATCAATTCTAACGAAGAGTGAAAGTTCAGAACAGCTGTCGTTACAAGTACGATTACTTGGTGCCAAGCTGTCTTCAGATAAATATAAGGAGCGAGAAGTGAATTATAACTACTTAAAAGCCTTCTACAACATTCGCTCGTCTGCTATCCATAATGCCAAGGTTAAAGATGTCGTTCCGGTAAGGGATGTTGGAAAGGAGGTGCCCTCTAGGGATGTCCTTGATAAAGCATCACACATATTATCTAACTGTATTCTTAAAGTAATTCATTTAGGTGGTTTGAATGACTTTGAGAAAGAGCTCTACATGTTGAAATAGTTATTTTGGTTTATGACTTGAACCTGTTTAATTTTTAATTCTTGGGAATGACCAAATAGTTATTTTTTTGTCGACCAGATTGGATTTTGGTGGTGAGGTTAGCTGTATCGCTTAATAGGAAACTTAGTTTTGTTTATAGGGAGATGTAAGTGAAGCCAAAGGAGTCAAACCTTGACCACAGACATTATAACTCCTGACCGTCTGCAATTGGCACATAGGCGTACTTCAGCAACGAGCGCTCAGCGGGGTTGACTAAATATAATTGCTTATCGAGTAGAATTTAGGTGTAATGGCTACCTAATAAAAGCTGAGCAATGCAGGGAAAGCTGAAATTATAATAGGTAAGCTGATTTAGCTTGAGCCTCTAAAAAGCAAATTCCCATAGCATAAACAACACCAACGCTCTCACACTGAGCTGGTAGCTATTCACCCAACAAGCGATTAAGCGACATAAACTACGTGTCGCACAAATACTAAAATGTTAGCTGATTGTCTATTCGATAATCACCGAGGTAATAATGAGTCAGAAAAAATATTATGCAAAATCATTTGGGTGGATACTATTCATTCTATCTATAGTAATCGTTGGTGTTGCCATTGACTTCCAAGCAAACAATTACCCTGTAACTTATCAAAGTGTAAATGTGGCTACGGGTCCAAATCAGACAGAAACTAAAACAATAATTGTTGTTCCAACTATTGTTCAGAGCTATAAGTTGGTTGCGAATTTTTTCTATGGTTTAGCTGTAGCTCTGTTCGCAACAATATTTGTGGCAAGAAAGTTAGAGCAAGACCAAAAAGAAAAACATGAAGAGGAGTTAGAAAAGTTAAGGGAAGCAGTAAATGTAAATGTATTTGATGCCCTTTTCAAAACTCTTATCCCGAAAGAAATTTTCCAAATAGTGAAAACTGAAATAATAGAAAACAAAGCAATCCGAAAAAAAGCTCATTGGACGCATGTTTTTGAAGAGGTTGATGGGGAAATTAAAATGACGGCTACAACACATTATGAATTACATAATGTTAGTAAAGAGCCTGTTACAGATCCTGTAAAAATAGTTATGGAACCCCTATCTTCAGGAGATCAAACTATAAATATGGCTAGATGTCTATCAAGTGACGGTACCGCTTTAATTGAATATGATCCATTGAATACAGATAACAATAAAAATATTACAATTGAAGATACTGAAAGTGGTGGGAAGTTAGTTAAGTATACTGTAACAGTTCCATCTAATGACTATATAGAATCAACTTTTGAGTATTCGACAATATTCACTGACACAGTATATGATTGTCAACACACTAAGTATCCAATAATTGATTTGAATATAAATGCTGTATTTCCAAAAGGCTATATATTTACTGTTTATCCATCTTTATCTAATGAGCTAAAAATAATTTCTGAGGGTGATACTCATAAAAATTTCAAAGTAGAAGGTGGGGTATTACCTCGACAAGGTATTATTTATACATTGGAAAAAGTAAGCTAATAAGGCTAATCACAAACGCCAGCAATTTGGTTGGACTGCCTATATTGGCAGCATTACCAATGTCTGCTGATGGCACGTGTCAGACTCTAACTTCGAGTCTGGCTTAGGTTCAAATTTAAGCATCGATCTGTTCTGATACTTCTAACGCATCATCAACTTCTATTCCCAAGTACCTGACTGTGCTCTCCAGTTTTCTATGGCCAAGTAGAAGCTGACAGGCTCTTAAATTTTTAGTTTTTTTGTAAATTAGTGATGGTTTGGTACGTCTCATAGAATGAGTGCCATATTGAGTCTTATCTAACCCAATTGAGGTGACCCAAGAATCAACTATACGTCCATATTGACGGGTTGAAAGGTGTTCAGAGGAATGAATTCGTGACTTAAACAAGTAATCATAAGAATTGAGAGTAAATTGCTCTATGAGCGCCACAATTGATTTCCTTGTATTTCCAGTAATTTCAAATTGAACAGGCATACCAGTCTTTTTTTGAACGACTATTGCCCTTGATTGGATTGTTTTACCATGTGCGATGTCATTAACTTTTAGTGAAACTAAATCACACCCTCTTAGTTTGCTATCTATGGCTAGGTTAAATGTAAGCGTATAGCTAACGACACCTAGCCTTGCTTAATATTCCAAGGTAATAGCGGTTCAAGGTCACCGGGCTGCTCAGCAAGGTGCTGTAAGCACGTTGATATGTAGTCATGCACTACAAGATCATTATTGATACTGCAATTCTTCATGACCAAGCACATCATATCCCGACAACAACCAATCCAATTGCCCAGGACTGAGTTCAAATTCTTGCAAACTGACTTTACTTGGCCATTTGAACTTTTGTTTTTCTAAACGCTTGTACCACAAAGCAAACCCCGTTTTATCCCAGTAAACCAGCTTGAGTTTATCTTTCGATTTATTGCAGAACAAAAATAATGCGCCAGTGTAAGCGTCACGTTCAAGCTCGCTTTCAACGAGTGCGACCAGACCATCAATGGACTTTCGAAAATCCACGGCGTCACGATGCAAGTAAATACGCGCGGGTTCAACAAACATTTTCATAAGGCAAGCTCACGTAATAATTGACTCAAATAAGCGACAGGCATTGTGGGTGGTAAGCTAATTTTTACGCTGCCGATAGTAAGCATGATCGGCTGTTGCTGTTCAGTGGGGGCGACGTGTTTAGTGACTTTTGCTTGAACAAAACGACTGGATTCAGTATTAAGCTTACTTCGTGCCGCATAAAAGCTTGTTTTAGATAAGGCATGTTGCTGGCAAAACTCAGTAATAGTTAAATCGCTGGCTTGTTGTTCTTCGATAATGTTACGCCACTGCTCAAGGCTACGTGTTTTTCTCATGGCTATCTCCTAATTGAAATTAAGAAATAGCTTAATCGGTTTGATGAGCTATTGGCAGGTGCACTTTGCTAGACGCTTACGGTTAAATAGTGCTAGATCTCTTATTTTATGAAAAAGTTCTAGTCGTATTCGGATAGCCCATATTTGCTGTAATTTTAGAGGTAACTTTTGTCCTACAAGCTTATTTTTATTCCAAGGCTCTTTAGGCTGATATATAGTTAACTGGTGCATTAGTTGTACTCCGGTGTTTATGGAGTTTTAAGCTTAGCTCGCTACATAAGAATTCGGGTATGAGCGATGACCGGACATTCAGATTAGCTAAATATAAGAGTTAATTGATTATTCAAACTGCTCTTTGCTCATATATTTATGAAAATGAGCTACGCGCGTATATTGTTCTATTAAACTTTTCTTTAAAGTTTTAGAAAACTGAGTGATAGTAGTACCTTAGGTTATTTGTTAAAACGTATATATTGTAGAAAGGTGAGCGTGGCGTCGGCAGAAATATGCGCGATGAACGCAATATTAAATTGCTAGATTTCATAGGGGAATATTTTGAGTGATACGCTTAAAACAAGGCATGTATTCGTAGATACTCAAGTTTTTGTCAGGCACGGTATTCAGCTAGAGCGGTCAGCTTTGAAGCGCCTTCGGGAGCTAGCTTCTTGGCGAATGATAAACTTAGTTCTCACTGATGTCGTTGTAAAAGAGGTCGAGACGAAAATAAGAGAAAAGACCAAAAATGCCCGACTAGCATTGAATAAATTCATTAAAGAGTCTGACTTAATAAGCGTAAAGATATCCGATGCTATTTCGTTCATAAATGAAGTTCTAAATGAGGACGTGTTGGATTCTCATGGCAAGAGAGTATGGACAGATTATGTGAGCACTTCACGTGCATCCGTTCTATCCTCAAGCGTCGTTGATACTTCAGTCTTATTATCGAAATATTTTGATGAGTCACCACCATTTAGTGCAAAAAAGAAAGATGAATTTCCTGATGCAATATCGTTTCTTTCATTAGAAAGCTGGGCTAAGGATCATAAGGAAGGAATCTATATAGTTAGTGGTGATGGTGACGCGGAAGAATGGTGCAAGAACAATAAAGGGTTCTATTACCTGAAGTCTCTCAATGATTTTATAGATTTATACAACAAAACCGAAGAGAAATTAACATACTTAGTTCATGAGATATTTGAAACCGAAAAAGAATGGCTGCTATCCATCATCGAGGAAGAGTTTAAAGAGTGCGAGTTTAGTTTTCGGCCCGATGTAGGTGCTCACGTAGAGAATGTAAACGTTACTGAAATTCAGAACCTTGAATTAAGTGTTATTGAAATTGACGAGGAAAGAGCCCTTTTAAGTATCTCCATGCATATTGATTTCACCGCTGACGTGAGTGGTGAAGATTATGACTCAGCTATATGGGACAGTGAGGATAAAGAGTATATCTATATTCCTTCATATAGCTCTACGGTTGAAGAAGGTGAGTTTTTTGATGTAACGATAGAGGTTTATATGGATATATCTGATAAATCATTTACACGTACAAATGCTTTGATGTTTGATGATTCACGTACTATTGAATTTGGGCATGATGAATGGCCATACAAATGAAATCTAACAAAAGCAATCAATTCGGACGTTTTTCCGCGGTGTTATTGCTGGTGTTACGAACGTCCGGAAATGGCACTAACAGGTATTTCCAAAAGCAAAATAATTTTTTGTTAGTGGATGATTCCAAGGGATTTTTGTATTACGTTGATCGCACCTTAACTAAGTAATCAATATGCAGTGGTGTTTCTATTACGATTCTGAAGGTAATTTTGTATAGATAGTATTCTCATATATATTTTTTATAGTGAGCAAACATTTAGATGTCAGTTATGAAGAGGGATAAATTTGTCAAATGTATTAATTAATTCATTTCCGAAAGCTTTAGGTAGTTTTTCAATATACAGTAACGATAAACAAAGTTTCGAAGAGATACCCAAAGGATTTTCAGGGTTCGCATTTAGTAAAATGGAATATGATGCTGCCCTTGATAACTCTCTTAAGCAATTATTTCTTGGTTTGCTAATGCATGATAAGGTGATTTTGAGGTACGATGATTTTGTTAGGTGTATTGAGCTGTTAGGCTCTCGAAATATTATGACTTTGATGAAAGAAGACGCTTTAACAGTCTTATATGATCTGCGTGACTTTGCATTTTTAGAGAAAGATGGTGGTTTAAAGTTAAGTGTATTAGGGAAGTTAAAGCCAATTAGAGATATTTTTGATGGATATACCAATATAAAATGCCAAAGCAGTAAAGAACAGTCAAAGCTAAGGCAATTAGTTGACTCAAAAAAGATTCTGATAGATCAAGATGCGGAATATTCTGATGAAGAAAAAATAATTAGTGAAATTACAAGAGATTTCAATTCTAAGGAATTGCGAACTGCTCTGGGGGTTGTAGACAATACTCCTAACTTAGTTGAAAAATCAATTAAACTTAGGGTTTGTGAGGTAGCTCAAGGTTTTGTTTTACAAAGTAAGTGCAATGCTGAATCAATAATACAAGATTCTATTTCAGAATCTTATCTGAGACAAAAAATTATTTTAAATTCAAACTCAGTAACAAAAACTGAGGGGTTTGAATATTTATTACAAAAAAAAGGGATTCCAGATCTTTTTTATTTGTTTAAAAGAAATATTTTAAGCGTTGATGATGTGATAAAGATCAGAGATTCAGGCCAAGCGAGTATCTTCAGAAAGTGGTTAAAATCAAATGACTTTGATAAAGAAAAGTTGGTTTCCGCTGTATTGAAAAAGAAGACTAAATCTATAAAAGCAAGTGCTGTAAGGTTTTTATACCCTACAATTATTGGCTTATTTAACGCTCCATTGGGTATAACAGCTTCTGCTATTGATTCCTTTTTTATTCCTAAGCTTCTAGATAACTGGAGTCCTGAAGTATATCTAGACGAAAAAATTGCATCGTTTATTGAAAAAAAACAAAAGAAACATATTGAATTACGCCAATTAGAGCTTTTTAAAAAACATGGATTAAAAGAACCTTTTGATGATTGCTATTGCGGTAGTGGAAGATCTTTTTCTAAATGTCATGGTGAGATTTAATAAAAAGGTGAATATTTGCTATTAATACTTATGAACTTTCCAAAAGTAATAACAGACCGTTGATCATTAGTGTATAGGAGTATGCTCAAAGACTGGGGAGCAATATCGACTTGAGACTTACTGACAGTCCGCTCATGGCACAAACGCGACGGTCAGGTTTGATTGAAGCTCATTAATCTAATCTGTTTAGGCTATTTTAGAGCTTATGAAAACCTAGAATCTAGCTACCTAGCGCCTTCTGATTATCTTCGTTGCACTCAACCAGAACCACATAGTTAACTTTAACGCCGAGCAGCTTAAAACTTATCGCTTAAAACTTAAAACTTACCACTTAAAACTTATAGCTCATTAAGGCACAAACTTTATCGGTACGCTGTCTTTGCTAGCTTGATGCTCTGCGATGCGTTGTTGGTAGGTTTGCCATAATTCATCATGTTGGGCTTGTAGGTGGCTGAAGTATGCCCAGCTGAATAAGCCGCTGTTGTGGCCATCGTCAAAGTCTAAGCGCAGTGCGTAGTGGCCTACGGGTTCTATGTGTTTAATACCGACGGATTGCTTATTAAGTACGAGTTTCATCGGTTCGTTGCCGTGGCCTTGTACTTCTGCTGAAGGGGAGTGAACACGTAAAAACTCACAGCTAAAAGTACAATGGCTGTTATCGTCAAAATAAACATCAAGGTTTTTACTAACACTGTGATAATGAACTTTAGTGACTTGTTTCATGGCTAAACTCGCGTAAATAAAAAGCCTCCAACTGGAGGCTTTAAAGTATATCTTAAAATAAGAGAGGAAATTAAAGAATAAAGCGACTTAAGTCTTCATCTTCAACCAATGCGCCTAGGTGTTTTTCAACATATGCGGCATCAATAACAATGCTTGTACCGGCCTGCTCTGATGCGTCGTATGAAATTTCTTCCATTAACTTTTCCATCACAGTGTGTAGGCGGCGAGCGCCGATATTTTCGGTTTTCTCATTTACTTGCCATGCGGCTTTAGCTATGCGCTCTATTGCGTCATCGCTAAACTCTACTGTAACTTGCTCAGTTTTAAGTAGCTCACGCTGTTGCTCAGTAAGCGATGCGTGTGGCTCTGTTAGAATGCGTTTAAAGTCATCTGCGGTGAGCGCTTCAAGTTCAACGCGAATAGGCAGGCGACCTTGCAGCTCTGGGATCATGTCAGATGGTTTAGACATTTGGAATGCGCCCGAGGCAATAAATAACATGTGATCTGTTTTAACCATGCCATGCTTAGTGCTAACGGTTGAACCTTCAATTAGCGGCAGTAAGTCACGTTGCACGCCTTCACGGCTCACGTCAGGGCCTGAAGAGTCACCGCGCTTACAAATTTTGTCAATTTCGTCGATGAAAACAATGCCATTTTGCTCTGCGGCAAAAATAGCTTGTTCTTTTAGCTCTTCAGGGTTAACTAATTTTGCAGCTTCTTCTTCAATTAACAGCTTAAACGCTTCTTTAATTTTAAGTTTGCGTTTAGTGCGCTTGTCACCCGACATATTTTGGAACATGCCTTGCAGTTGATTGGTCATTTCTTCCATACCAGGAGGTGCCATGATTTCAACATTGGGCTGTGCTTGCGCTACATCAATATCGATTTCTTTGTCATCTAACTGACCTTCACGTAATTTTTTGCGAAAAACTTGACGAGTCGACGAGCCTTCATCACGCTGGTTTTCACCAAACGAATCTTTTGCCGGTGGCAGTAGGGCATCTAAAATGCGTTCTTCTGCGGCTTCTTCAGCGCGGTGCTTAAATTTTTTGGTTTGTTGTTCACGTGTCATTTTGATTGATACGTCAACTAAGTCACGAATAATCGTTTCTACTTCTTTACCTACGTAGCCCACTTCAGTGAACTTCGTTGCTTCCACTTTAATAAAAGGTGCGTTGGCAAGTTTAGCTAAGCGACGTGCTATTTCAGTTTTACCTACGCCGGTTGGGCCGATAAGTAAAATATTTTTTGGTGTTACTTCAGCACGCAAATCTTCATTTAATTGCATGCGGCGCCAGCGATTACGAAGTGCAATAGACACGGCTTTTTTTGCTTTTGCTTGGCCAATGATATGTTGGTCAAGTTCATGGACGATTTCTCTGGGAGTCATAGCAGACATAGCAGTTCCTATTACAATTCTTCGATGGTTTGGAAGTTATTTGTGAATACACAGATATTGCCGGCAATTGTTAGGCTTTTTTCTACAATTTCATGGGCACTTAAATCGGTGTTTTCTAATAATGCGGTGGCGGCGGATTGAGCAAAATTACCACCGCTGCCGATTGCTATTAAGTCATTTTCTGGCTGCACTACATCACCGTTACCTGTAATGATCAGTGAGGCGGTTGAATCTGCAACAGCAAGGAGGGCTTCTAATTTTCGCAGCGCGCGGTCACTTCGCCAATCTTTAGCCATTTCTACTGCGGCTTTGGTTAGGTTACCTTGGTGCATTTCAAGTTTGCTTTCAAAACGTTCGAATAGGGTAAAGGCATCAGCAGTGCCGCCAGCGAAACCAGCGATCACTTTGCCATTATAAAGGCGTCGAACTTTGCGGGCATTGCCCTTCATTACGGTGTTGCCAAGCGAAACTTGGCCATCGCCACCAATGACGACTTTATCGCCGCGACGTACACTTACAATAGTGGTCATGTTATTCCTCATCATCGAGCCGCAGGGGCGACTCGTTAAAAGCGATTGATGATGAGTTAATATGGGTTAATGGGCTAAATTCAAGTCCAAAGCCAAATTCCGCAGCCAGTTATTTTGCTACGCTTGAGTTTGTTTTTGTCGCTTTCAGCTAAGCGCTTGGTTTTATAGGGGCCTAAACGTACTTTATACCAAATACCATTGGTGCCAGTGGTTTCACGTATCTCAGCAATTAAACCTGCAAAGGCAATTTTAGCTTTGAGGGTTTCAGCTTGACCATGGGTTCTAAAAGATCCGCATTGCATGACATAAGGACCTTTTTGCTCAAGCTCTTTTACTTCAACTTGAATTTCGTGTTCTTTTATTTCTTTAATAAACTCAGGCGGACGCGGTTTTGCGGGCTCAACTTTTACTGTGGGTTGCGTTGGATTTGCCTGCTGCTCTACAAGTTTTGGATCTGCATTATTTTTTACGTACCACAGGCCAAAACTAAAACCACCAACAAGAAGCATAGTTAGCAATACTAACAATACTGGAAATGGCTTTTTTGGTGGGGCTTGTTTTTTACTGGAACGTTTGCCTGGTTCTTTATTGATAAAATCGTGTCGTGCCATGGCTTTTTGTTTCTTACCTTAAATCATATCTATTGGGTCTACATCTAAGCTCCAGCGCACCTTCTGTGCTAATTTACTGGTGCTTAAATAATCGACCATCTGCGCGAGATATTGGTGTAAAAGAGGGCGATCGTGCGCTTGAATGTGTAATTGAAAACGATACTTACCTGCTACTCGCTCTAATGGAGCAGGAATTGGACCTAGCAATTGTATACCAGTTAGACCATGCACTGGAACTAAATCTGTTAAAAAATCGACGACTTGTTTTATGCTGTGTCCTTCTGCTCGCACAATTGCCATGTTGGTAATGGGGGGCAATAGTGCGTCCTCACGTTCTTGTATCGCAAAGCGGGCAAAATCTTGATAACCATTGTTTACCAAATCTTGTAATAGTGGGTGTTCAGGAAAATGAGTTTGTAGTAATACTTGCCCAGGCTCCCCGCTGCGTCCAGCTCGCCCAGCTACTTGGGTAACTAGCTGTGCCAAATGTTCTGTAGCACGAAAATCACAGGAATATAAACCGCTGTCTACGTCTAAAATCAGCACTAAGCTTACATCCGGGAAATGATGCCCTTTAGCGAGCATTTGTGTACCAACCAAGATGCGTGAGCCGCCTAAGTTAATTTCATCAAGGGCTTTTTCTAGGCTGCCTTTTCGCCGTGTTGAATCGCGATCGATGCGGCTTATCGGTGTATCTGGAAATTCACCTGTTAAAAATTCTTCAATTTGTTCAGTGCCTTTACCGTTAGGGAATATTTGTGTACTCCCGCAATCAGGGCATTGATGGGGTACTGGGTGTTGTTCACCGCAGTGGTGGCAAATCATCTGACCAATTGCTTTATGAAAGGTTGCGCTAGTGCTACAGCGCGTGCACTCACTTAACCAGCCACATTCATGGCAGATTAGCGTGGGCGAAAAACCACGGCGATTTAAAAACACCATGACTTGTTTGTTGCGCTTTAAGTGTTGGCGAATGGTTGCAAGGCTTGCATGTGCAATGCCTGCTTGATCTGGTTGGCCTTTCATATCAAGCAATTGAAATTTATTGTCGGTACTGGTTTGTGCGCGCTGAGTAAGGCTTAGTAATTGATATTTATTATTAATCGCTTTATGCAATGTTTCTAGAGCTGGCGTAGCAGAGCCGAGTATGAGCGGTATCTTATGCTGAAAAGCGCGATACGCGGCTAAATCGCGAGCGTGATAGCGTAAGGTATCTTGTTGCTTGAAAGAGCTATCATGTTCTTCATCAACAATGATCATCCCAAGTTTTAAAAAAGGCAAAAAAATGCTCGAACGAGTACCAATTACGATTGCGCAGCTGGCTTTTTCACAAAATCGCCAGGTTTGCAGGCGTTCGTTATCGGTTAATGCTGAGTGCCATAGCATAATAGGCGTGTCGGGAAAACGACGGCGAAACCGGTTGACTGTTTGTGGTGTTAGGCCAATTTCAGGCACTAAGACGAGTGCTTGTTCTGCGCGTTTTAACACCTCTTCAAGGCACTGTAGGTAAACCTCTGTTTTCCCGCTGCCGGTCACGCCTTCAAGTAAAAAACTATTAAAGCCAGTGCTTTGATTTATTGCTGTGCAGGCGACTGCTTGTTCTTTATTCAGCGTTGGTTTAGTACCGACTGTTGGTGCTTGCTGCTGCCACAAGTTGTCGTGCTCAATGCTTTGATTAATGAGCTCTTTGCTGATCAGACTATCAATGGTTTTTTTATTAAACCCTAACGCTTTTAATTCTGTTAAGGATGATTTACCTGATTGCGCTAATTGTTTAAGTAAATTTAATTGGCTTTTTGCTTTTAACGAAGGAAGTTTGGCACCTTTTTCAGTTAACGCGACCATAGAAATACTCGTTTTATCAGGGCAATGGCCTTGGCGTAGTGCACTTGGCAACGCTATATGGATTGTTTCACCTAGTGGGTAGCAATAATAACGAGCAGTAAATCGTAATAGATCTAGGTGGCTTGTGGTTAATATTGGCGCGTCGTCAATAACTTCAAAAATACTTTTTATTTTATTTAAAGGCACCTCGGTTGTGTCTTTAAGTGCTAAAACCACCGCAACCTTTCGTTGATTACCAAAAGGGACTAATACGCGTGAGCCAACATGTAGCTGTGAATTCAACCCATCAAGTTGCTCAGGTAGGCGATAATCAAAGGTGCGATGTAATGGCACCTTTATAGCAACTTCAACAAAACTCATAACAACTCAAATAAAAGCAAGTAAGAGTGATAATGTACTAAAATTGCAGAAAAAAGCCTACCAGCAAATAGGCTGTTTATTTTTTTTGTTTATATTATTAGCAAATAATGTATTTAAAGCTTGTCGTCGGCAGGGTTGTTGCTTAGAATACGCGTCCTAATTATTTTGATTTTAACGACGTATGGTGCCAGACTTCGGGTTTGGAGAGCGATGCGGCCTTAACTAGAGGTTTCTATGAAAGAAGGTATTCACCCTAAGTACGAAGTAATTTCAGCATCTTGTTCATGCGGAAATAAGTTCGAAACTCGTTCTACTTTGTGTAAAGACATTCACCTAGACGTATGTTCTGCGTGTCACCCGTTTTACACTGGTAAGCAAAAGATTTTAGACACTGGTGGCCGTGTTGATCGCTTTAACAAGCGTTTCGGTGCACTTAGCAGCAAGTAATTATTGCTGTTGTGTCGGAAAAAGCACCTTAGGGTGCTTTTTTTATGCCTGCAATTTAATTAAAACTGGTTAGGGCGTGTGACCTTTCGTGATTAATTTTGCAGCATGTTTGGTATTTAAGCAAGGCAGCGCCTATGCAGTGTGGTGTTCCCCATAAATAGGCGATAACGCAGTATAAATGCCAAACATGCGCTGCCTAAAGAGTTATTCCTTGGGGCGATTAACTCTTTGTTACCTACATGGAGGTAACAAAGGGGCGTGAGCAGGACGCGGAAGCTTTGCTCGGTTTTTACTTAGCCCACTCGATTCCAAACCTCGCGCCGCGATTAAATCGCCCCTAGATTGAACAAATTTCAATCCACAAAGGACAACACGCCCAAGTATCAGCGGTTAAATTCACCCTTTTTTACCCCTGCCTAAAGTAACCATCATTTTTAGTTTTTATAGTGACTATAGCCACTAAATAACAGACAAACAGTTAGATTTTAACTATATTCAGTAATATATTTTGTTTAATTAATTGATGTTATGTTGATAAAAAGTCATTTAATGAGCCTAAATGACGCTAACGTCGTATATTTATATCTTTTATAGGGAATGTGTATTTTAGGTGTAATAAAGTACTATTTAGATGATTTTAGAACAGGTTTTTTGATGCTTTCTTGGCGTGTTATTGCTGGATTTTGAGGTTTTTTTACAAAACTGGTCGATAAAACGCATAAAATTAACAGATCTAGCTTATAACAGGATAGACCTGATATTGCTTGAATTTAATTGTAATATAGGTATCGTTCCAAGATACAGACTATAGAATAGAACTGCTTACTCTCACTTTTAACTTACTTGCAGGATAAAATCGCGTTATGTCAGACTTTCGTGAACAAGCTTTACATTACCATTCGCACCCCGTTCCAGGAAAAATCAGTGTTGAGCTTACTAAGCCAGCAGAAACCGTACAAGATCTCGCTCTAGCTTATAGCCCTGGTGTGGCTGAGCCTGTGCGTGAAATTGCCGCAGATCCAGCTAATGCTTATAAATATACTGGCAAAGGTAATATGGTTGCAGTAATTACCAATGGTACTGCTATTTTAGGCCTAGGTAATTTAGGACCTCTTGCTTCAAAACCAGTTATGGAAGGCAAAGCTTTGTTGTTTAAACGCTTTGCTGGCCTTGACTCAATTGATATTGAAGTAAAACACACAACCACAGAAGATTTCATCAATACCGTTGCAAATATTGCTGATACTTTTGGTGGTATCAACCTAGAAGATATTAAAGCCCCAGAGTGTTTTGAAATTGAAAAAGCATTGATTGAGCGCTGTAGTATTCCAGTGTTTCATGATGATCAACACGGTACAGCTATTGTGACTGCTGCGGGTATGATTAACGCACTTGAAGTGCAGGGTAAAAGCATTGAAGATGCGATTATCGTTTGTTTGGGTGCCGGTGCAGCCGCTGTTGCATGTATGGAGCTATTAATTAAGTGTGGCGCATTGCGTGAGCACATTTATATGCTTGATCGTAAAGGTGTTATTCATACGCGTCGTGATGACTTAAATGAATATAAACAGTTGTTTGCTAACAATACAGATAAGCGCACTTTGCAAGATGTTATTGCTGATGCTGATGTATTTGTTGGTGTATCAGGACCAAACCTGCTTGCACCGGAAGATCTTAAGCTGATGGCTGATAGGCCAGTTGTTTTTGCATGTTCAAACCCAGATCCAGAAATTGCACCTGCGCTTGCTCATGGTGCGCGCGATGATTTGATTATGGCAACGGGTCGTTCTGATTATCCAAATCAAGTAAATAACGTGTTGTGTTTCCCGTTTATTTTTCGTGGTGCATTAGACGTACGTGCGAGCAAAATAAATGATGAAATGAAAATTGCCGCAGTTGAGGCAATTCGCAGTATTACTAAAGAGCCAGTGCCTGCTGAAGTATTAAAAGCAGCAGGTGTTGATAAACTTGAATTTGGACCACAGTATATTATCCCTAAACCAATGGACCCGCGTTTATTACCGCGCATTGCAAAAGCAGTGGCGCAAGCGGCTATTGATTCAGGTGTTGCACAAATTGATATGCCTGAAAACTATATGGCGTAATAGGCACTATTTGGCAATAAAAAACCTCAATTCACTGAATTGAGGTTTTTTGTATCCAAATCATTGCCTGAAACAGGTGCACGTTATTTACAGGTGAAGATCAGTCTTCATTCAGGATAGGCACTTCTAAACCCATCTCTTGCATAATCTTTTTAACTTCTTCTGGTACTTTTTCTGGATTATCTTTACGTAAGTCTTCATCGTTTGGCAATGGTTGGCCAGTAAATGCGTGTAAAAATGCTTCGCAAAGTAATTCACTATTTGTTGCATGTCTAAGGTTATTAATTTGACGGCGAGTACGCTCATCAGTTAAAACCTTTAATACATTTAACGGGATCGAAACGGTGATCTTCTTAACTTGTTCTGATTTTTTCCCGTGTTCTGCATATGGGTGAATATATTCACCATTCCATTTAGCCATAAGATGTATCGTTGCCTCAGGTTGTTAATTGTTTGCGCGACCATTTTGTAGCGCAAAGATGCGGAAATTCTATCGTTTTAAAAAAGATAGTCAAATACTAGTTATTTAGCCATCTAGGGGTATAAATGTTTTGACTTCTTAAATTTGATCATCTAACCTTTTAGACGTCTAAACATCCAGTTAATATAGGTGACGGTATGAGCAAAAAAAATAAAGCGACAATCGCAGTACGTAATGGCATTGATGCTGATAAACATCACGGTGCTGTTGTGCCTCCTATCCACCTATCGACCACCTATTCATTTGCCGATTTTGATACTAAGCGCGAATATGATTATGGCCGTAGCGGTAATCCTAATCGTGATCTACTTGGCGAAACACTCGCAAAGCTTGAAGGCGGTGCCAAAGGCATTATAACTGCTACCGGCATGGCGGCAGTACATTTAGCAACACAATTACTAAATAGTGATGATACGTTAGTCATTCCACATGACTGTTATGGCGGCAGCTACCGTTTGTTTACTTCGCTTGAAAAGCGCGGCTTATTAAAATTAGTGGTTCTAGATTTAACAAACGCTGAAAACCATCAAAAAATACTTGAGATTAAACCTAAGCTAATTTGGATTGAAACACCAAGCAACCCAATTTTACGTTTAACTGATATTAAAGCGATTACGACAATTGCAAAGCAGTGCGGCGCTTTAGTTGGCGCAGATAACACGTTTTTATCACCGGCCTTACAAAACCCAATTGAATTTGGTGTTGATATTGTTGTGCATTCAACCACTAAATATATTAATGGCCACTCCGATGTTGTTGGCGGCGCTGTCATTGCAGCAACACAAGAGCTGGGTGACGAGCTTGCTTGGTGGGCAAATAATATTGGTATTACAGGTGCACCATTTGATAGTTATTTAACATTACGTGGCCTGCGGACTTTAAATGTACGTTTACGTCAGCACCAAGAAAATGCCTTTATCATTGCGCAATATTTAGAAAGTTCACCCTATGTGAGCCAAGTATATTACCCTGGTTTAGAATCTCATCCACAACATCAGTTAGCAAAACAACAACAACGTGGTTTTGGTGGCATGGTAAGTTTTGATATTGCTGGTGATGTAAATGATGCAGCAGCATTTTTAACGAGCCTAGAAGAATTCAGTTTAGCGGAATCGTTAGGCGGTGTAGAAAGCCTAATATGTCACCCTGCAACGATGACTCATGCTGGTATGGATGCAACAGCTCGCTTAGAGGCGGGTGTGGGTGATACGTTGATCAGAATTTCGGTGGGTATTGAAGATGTAAAAGACTTAGTTGCTGATTTAGAACGTGTGTTTAACAAAGTTAAGCCAGGCCAAGGTAATTGTAGTTCGACGACTACTAAGAGTAACTCGACGCAGCAAAGTACAGAGCAAACAAATTCATTCAAATTAACGCCTGCACATACGGCTTTGTGGTAATAGAAAATGGTAAATATAGTTCATAAATTTGGCGGTTCAAGCTTAAGCTCCGCGGAGCGTTATCAAGCCGTAGCAAATATTATTTTAGCACACACCGAAGCAGGTGACTGTGTTGTTGTGTCGGCAGCAGGTAAAACAACCAATACGTTGGTTAAGTTATGGCAAAGTTATCAGCAAGGAGATCAACAAGCCGTAAGTGATATTTTATTACAGCTTGATAATCATCAGCGTACTTTGATTGAGCAGCTATTAAGCCCAACAGCGCAATACGACGCAATTGATGTGTTAAAGCAAGAGTTAGCCTTAATAGCACAGCAAGCTCAACAGCAAAGCTTACAGGAAGCTTCATTGCTTGCTCACGGTGAAGTATGGTCAGCCCGTTTATTGGCTGCTTATTTACAGCAACTAGGACTTGAGGCGAAAGATATTGATGCGCGCCAGTTATTTACACTTAATGACGGGCAGTTGCTGCACCAAAAAAATCAACAAGCATGTGCAGACTTGGTTTCGGCTAACTGTATTAATGTTGTAACCGGTTTTATTGCGTCAGATTGTCAGGGCAATACGATTACTCTCGGGCGCAATGGCAGTGATTACAGTGCCACTTTATTAGGGAGTTACTGTCATGCTAATCAGGTGTCAATTTGGACCGACACGCAAGGTGTATTTAGTACTGATCCGCGTAAAGTTAAAAAAGCGCTTAAGTATTCTAAGGTCTGTCGTGGTCAAGCTAATTTACTTGCGCGTTTAGGTAACCCTGTTTTACATGCTAAGACGTTATCACCTTTGAAAAATACCGACATAAAACTAGTGGTACGCAGTAGTTATGATACGGATGCCAGTGCCACAGAAATTGTTAAAGAAGGTTACAGTAAAGCTAAACGGTTTATTACGACGTTGGAGAATATTGATTTACTGCGCATTGATCAGCTTCGTGCTGGTGAAGTGGGAGAGTTAAGTCAGTTAATTCAACATAGCCTGCATCATTTTATTCAAAATGGCGATACATACCTATTAGTACCAGCAGAAGCGACGCATCAAGTCGTCAGCCACCTGCAAGGGCGAGCTAATATTATAGAATCAAATTTACATGGTTGTGCGGTTGTTGCGCCACGCAATGATGTAACTCAGTTACTTGAGCAAGCAACGCAGGTGCTGAGTGAGCAAAGTTTAGCGCCGCGTTTTAGTCATCAAGATAATGATTATTTACTACTGCTTACCGATCAATCTATTGATAGCGATGTACTTACATTACTGCATGACAAGTTAATAAATAAAGGTCAAGAGCTCGCGATCATTGTTGCTGGTATTGGTAATGTAGGTGAGGTATTTATTGATCAATTAAGTCAGCAGCTTAATCGCTTACAGCAGCATTTTAGTGTCAAGCTCGTTGGTTTATTGCGTTCACGTTCTATGTTATTTAGCCCAAGTGGTATAACACTTGAACAGTGGCAAACGCAATGGCAAAACGAGGCTGTAGACTACCAAGAAGCAGATCTGTTAGCACATATTGGTGAATTAGATTACGAACATAAAGTAGTGATTGATATTACAGCGAGTGAAGCGTTTAGTAAGCTTTACCCTGCGTTTGTTAATTTAGATTGTCATATGATTAGTGCTAATAAATATGCCGGTACAGCAAATAACGACTGGTATCAAAGTTTGCGTCAAAACTTAGCTGAGCGTAACTTATTGTGGCGTTATAACACCAGTGTGGGTGCCGGTTTACCGATTAACTTCGCATTAGCTGATTTACAAAACAGTGGCGATTGTATTACTCATATCGAAGGGGTTTTTTCGGGTACTTTATCTTGGTTGTGCAGTAGCTATGACGGTAGTGTAGCATTTTCAGATTTAGTATTAGAAGCGCAGAAGATGGGCTTTACTGAGCCTGATCCGCGCGAAGATTTATCTGGTCGCGATATGCAGCGCAAGTTGCTTATTTTAGCGCGTGAGCTTGGACTTACGCTTGAGTTAGATGATATCGCATTAACACCGTTAATGCCTGCAGAGTTAGCACAAGGGGATTGGCAGTCATTCTTGGATAAAAAACACTTACTTGATAATTTTATTGCTGAAAAAGCGCAAGACGCGGCCAAAGATAATAAAGTACTGCGCTACACTGGCGCATTATCAATTCTTGATGGCAAAGTAACGGCTAAAGTTGGTTTAGCCTATGCGACACAAGGCGATGCACTTGCTAATTTAACACCAGGCGATAATATTTTTGTGATTAACAGCCAGTGGTATAGCGATAATGCGTTAGTTATTCAAGGCCCCGGCGCAGGTAAAGAAGTCACCGCTGCGGGTGTGCATTCTGATTTATATTGGTTAGTACAAAACTTAAAGTGATGCCAAGTTAAGTTATGAGAAACATAACAAAAAAGCGCCAAGTTGGCGCTTTTTTAGTTTAAAAGAGACTATATTCTGTTTAAAATAGCTCTTCTTCCGTTTTTGTGTCTTCTTCAAATATATTTTCTACATCTTGCAGTACATATTTAGTAGGTGCAGTACCTTTATCAAAATATTCAAAGCGGCTAGTGTAGTCATTCTTTTTACTTAATAGTCCTGTTGCTAAGTCGATACGTACCGATACTAGATCTTCAGGCGGTTCGATCGGCGCCTCAGGCTTACCATCAAGCGCTACACGCATAAAATCAACCCATGCAGGTTGTGCTGTTTTTGCACCAGACTCAGCACCGGAAATTTGAGCACTGGATAAGTTATTGTTGTAAGTTGAGCGTCCAAGTGGATTGCCTGGATTATCAAAACCTACCCAAACGGTTGTTAATACGTTTCGATTGAAACCACTAAACCAAGTATCAACAGAGTCATTGGTTGTACCAGTTTTGCCAGATAAATCGCGTCGATCTAATGCTTGTGCGCGCCAACCTGTACCACTCCAGCCTGTTTTATGACTCCAACTGCCACCACCCCATATAGCGCTGTTCATAGCGTCAGCAACTAAGAATGCATTTTGTTTAGAAATGACACGCGGAGCACAGCGGGGGAGGGCGGGTATATCTGCGTTATTTTGGTCGTGTTGATTTAATTGTGTCGTTGTTAACGTTTGATCTGCAAATAGCTCATTTTCTATAGCATCACAGGTTAACAAAGGCTCAGTTTTAAATAGTACTTCACCAGTAAAGTCTTGGATTTCGCTTATAAAATAGGGTGAAATCAAATGGCCACCGTTTGCAAATGCACTCATACCACGGGCAAGTTCTATCGGTGTTATTGAAGCACTGCCTAATGCCAAAGATTCACTGCGATTGATATCTGTATTTTGAAAACCAAACTTAAGTAAATGATCCGCTGTACGCTGCAAACCAACACCACGTAATAAACGCACTGAAATAACGTTTTTAGATTGTGCTAAGGCGCGGCGAATACGAATAGGACCATTATATATCGCAGGGCTATTTTTAGGTCGCCATGCAACACCTAGGCTTTTATCCCACTGATTAATTGGCGCATCGTTTAAAATTGAGGCCAGCGTATAACCACTGTCAAGCGCAGCAGAGTAAATGAAAGGTTTAATATTTGAGCCGACTTGTCGTTTTGCTTGAACTGCACGATTATATTGGCTTTGTTCAAAGCTATAGCCGCCGACAATGGCCTTAATTCGGCCATCATTAGGGTCTAAAGACACTAATGCACTTGATGCTTCAGGAAGTTGGCTAAGTACATAGCTATTGTCTTTATTTTTGCGAAGCCAAATTTGCGCGCCTGGGTTGAATATATCGCTTACTTTTTTAGGCGGAAAACTTTGGCGGTAGCGCGTAATGTATTTACGCGCCCATTTTAAACCATCCCAATCAAGCGTCACTTGTTCGCCATTTTTGAGTAACGCAGTTGCTGTTTTTTCATCAACGCTCAGTACGGCTGCTGCCAGTAATGGGCCAATTTCCTTTACTGATTTGAGTTTATCTATAATATCAGCGTGGCTTAATGCGGTTTGAGTCTCAAAATCCCACAGTAACTGCGTTATACCTCGGTAGCCGTGGCGCATATCGTAAGCATGTAAATTATCAACAATTGCTGTTTGAGCTGCTTTTTGTACATCAGACTCAACGCTGGTATAAACTTTAAAACCAGTGTTGTAAGCGCGTTCATAGCCATAGCGTTCGACCATTTCTGCGCGTACCATTTCAGAGATATAAGGTGCGTATAACTCAATCTCAGCACCATGGAAACGGGCTGTAATTGGCTCGTTAATCGTACTTTCGTAGAGTTCACGCGTTATGTGTTTTTCATCAAGCATTCGGCCAAGTACAACGTTTCGTCGAGCTTTAGCACGTTCAGGATTACGAATAGGGTTTAAGGCAGAAGGGGCTTTTGGTAAACCTGCTAGCATCGCCATTTGTGCTAAAGTTAATTCCTTCAGTTCTTTTCCGTAGTATACTTGAGCTGCAGCACCAATACCGAAAGCACGATTGCCTAACTCAATCTTATTAAGATACAAAGCAAGTATTTCATCTTTGGTTAGTAAGTTCTCAATATGCAGTGCAATGAAGATTTCTTTAACTTTACGAATATAGGCTTTTTCTCTTGTTAAGAAAAAGTTACGAGCAAGCTGCATTGTAATAGTACTTGCGCCTTGTTTTTTCTCGCCAGTTGAAACAAGCACTAGCGCTGAGCGTACGATACCGATAGGATCAATGCCTATATGATCGTAAAAACGGGAGTCCTCAGTAGCCAAAAGTGCGTCAATTAATGGTTGAGGGATCTCATCTATCGTAACGGGAATACGTCGTTTTTCACCAAATTGGTTGATGAGCAGTCCGTCGCGAGAAAAAACTTGCATCGGTGTTTGCAGTTGTACATCTTTTAAAACTTGCACACTGGGGATGTCAGATTTAACGTAATAATAAAGGCTTAGTAAAGTAATAAGCCCAAGAAATGTGCAAATGATAAAAAATTGTAAAGTTCGTTTGAATAAAATCACGTATATTTTCCCGAAATGGACTCCCAATTAGAATCGTAGACTGATAGTATATATTGATTAAAAAATGAATAATATTTTTTCAGACAAAAATTATAACTTGTTTATTATTAAAACAAAGGCAAAGTTGCAAACATGTTAAGCCAATTCTTTAATAAGTCGTCATCTGTGATGATAGGGATAGACATCGGTTCACACGCTATCAAGGCGGTGTTACTGAATGAAACGGACAGTGGCTATCGGCTAGAGGCGTTAGCAATTGAGCCCATGCCCAAAGGCGCAATGTCCGAACGTAGCATTCAAGATATTGAAGCTATTGGGAACATTATAAATAAATTAAAGCGCAAATTGCCTAAAGCTGTTCAATATGCAGCGGTTGCAGTATCTGGGCAAACCGTTATCACGAAAGTTATTTTTATGGATGTTACGCTCAGTGATGCCGAACTGGAATCACAGATAGAAATAGAAGCAGATAGCCTTATTCCCTACCCACTTGATGAAGTTAGCCTTGATTTTGAAAAACTGGCAACCAATGAAGCAGACCCATCAAAAATGAACGTATTGCTTTCAGCAGCTCGAACAGAGAGTGTTGAAGCGAGGGTCGGTGCACTGGAGACTGCAGGTTTGATTGCCAAGGTTGTAGATGTTGAAAGCTACGCATTAAGCCGTGCTATGGACGTTTATTATCAACAACTACCAAGTGATGCATTTAACAAATGTGTTGCTGTGGTTGATATAGGTGCGGTGTTGATGTTGGTCAGCGTGGTGCTCGGCGGTGAAACAATTTATACGCGAGACCAAGTTTTTGGTGGTGATCAATACACTAATAGTATTGTAGCTTACTATAACAAAAGCTTTGATGAGGCCGAGATAGGTAAAACAACGGGGGATTTACCACCTAATTATACCTTTGAGGTTCTAGCGCCTTTTCAAACTTCGTTGTTACAGCAAGTTCGACGTGCTGTACAAATGTTTTTAACCACCAGTGGCAAAGATCAAATAGATTACATTGTTTTGACTGGTGGCACAGCCATGATAGATGGTCTTGATAGATTGTTAATTGAAGAGTTAGGCATACATACTATTGTTGCTGAGCCTTTTGAAAATATGGATGTTTCACCTAAAGTTGACCGCAATGTGCTCAAGCGTCATCGTACGCAGTTTGCAATTGCAACAGGACTGGCATTAAGGAGTTTTTCATCATGCCACATATAAATCTGCTGCCATGGCGTGAACAGCAACGAAAGCAATCACAAAACAAGTTTGCTACGATCTTATTTTTGGTGGTGTTTGTGAGCTTTTTGAGCATGTATATGCTGAGCACGTATTATGGCAATCTTAGAGATGGTCAAAATATTAAGAATAATTATTTAAGTACTGAAATAACTCAGTTAGACATGCGGATTCGTGAAATACGAGAGTTAGATAAAAAGAAAGAAAGCTTGCAGCAGCGTATGCGACTAATTGAAGAGTTGCAGAGTAACCGAAATCTTGGCACCCAAATTATGGATGAAGTTGCCAAAATTGTACCAGCCGGAGTTTATCTAACGAAGTTAGAGCGCCGCGGTAATACAATTCATGTGGTTGGGCGTAGTGAATCTAATAATCGTCTATCGACCATGCTACGCGAAGTGCAAGGCTCCTATTTATTAGAAAAGCCCACCATGCAAGGTATTGTTGCGGGTGAAACGTCATCACGTCTGTTGAGTGATTTTAATATGGAATTTTATGTAAAAGCCTTTGATAAAATTGGAGAGGTTAAGCAATGAGCCTTGATATCAAAGCATTGACAGAAATCGAATGGAATGAGATCGAATTAGAAAATATTGGTGATTGGCCAATTGTAGTGAAAATAATTTGCTGTGCATTTATTGCTGCCTTAGTCTTGTTTTTTAGCTACAGCTTATTGGTTTCTGATGAGATTGACAGTTATCATAGCTCTGTTTCGCAAGAAGTTGAGCTACGAAGCACTTATCGTGTTAAGTACGCTGTAGCCAGCAATTTAGAAATTTATCGCCAACAAATGGTTGAAATGGAAGAGAAGTTCTCTCTACTTTTAAAGCGATTACCCACCTCGAATGAAACGCCTGGTTTGCTAGATGACTTATCATATGTAGGCACTACAAGTGGTTTAACCTTTTTAAAAATTGGTTGGCTACCAGAAGTTGAAAAAGAATTTTATACCGAGTTACCGATTAAAATTGAAGTGGTAGGGACTTATCATGAATTTGGAGACTTTGTCGGAAAGGTAGCTCAACTGCCGCGTATTGTAAGCCTGCATGACTTTTCTGTTAATAGTTTTAGCTCAGGAAAGCTAATATTTAGTGTTGTAGCGAAAACATACCGCTACGAGAGTGAACCCAAAAAAGTAGGGGCTAAAAAATGAAAAAGTTAGCGCTTATCTTTTTTGCCACCGCACTGATCACAGCATGTAATGATGATACCTCTGAACAAAAAGAGTTTATTGATCAGGTTAAAGCCAGTACAACGCCAAAAGTTGAGGCAATCCCTAAGCTAATTCAGTTTGAGCATTTTGAATATAACTCGCGACAACTACGTAGTCCTTTTGTTGCACCACAGCCTGAAATTATTCAAAATAATATGATACAAGTAAAAAACTGCCTACACCCAGATCCAAAGCGTATGCGTGAACCTTTAGAAAAATACCCTTTGGATAATTTAGCGATGAAAGGAACATTAGGGTCAAGTGGTGAAATGTGGGCATTAATAAGAGCCGCAGACGAAACCCTGCATAGAGTGACTGTTGGGGATTATTTAGGTTTGTATCATGGCGAAGTTCAAAATGTTAAAAGTGATTTTATAGAATTGTTAGAATTAATTCCCGATGGGTCTGGTTGTTGGAAAGAGCGCCTGACGAAGCTTGAAATGTTAGAGGCGCCAAAGAATGACGCGAGTTAAAAATCAAAAAGGTAAAAATAAAATGTATAAGGGAGTATCTTGGAGTCGTCGCATTCATCATGTCATGTTTGTTGTTGTAGCCCTGTTTATAACACAGTCAGCGATCGCAGCACCGCTGTTATATGATATTCGTTATAATCCTTTATTAGCTGGAGAAACGGAATTACAGCTAGTATTTGACGAAGAGTTAAAACAAGCACCTAAAGTTCAGGTGTTTAATAACCCAGCTCGCATTGAAATGCGTTTTAACGCAATGGATGTTGACGATGATCTTGGTGACGTGCAAATCAACCAGTCAGGTATAGTGAAAGTTAGCAGTGTTGCCACTGATGGTAATTTAGTTGTTACTGTTCACTTAGAGCGATTAAAAATTTATCAAACTAAAGTAAAAGATAACCTTTTATCACTGCATGTTTCAGATAACCCTTTAGCAATAGAGGCGACTCCAGAAGGTGAGGCTAGTGACGCCAATGGCAGTTATATAAACAGTATTCAATCGATTGATTTTCGCCGTGGCGAAAAAGGGGAGGCGCGCGTTCTTGTCTTCTTAAAGGACACTCAAGCGGCTATTGATGTACATGAAAGTGGTGGTAAGATTATTGTAGACTTCCATCATACAGATATTCTCGATGAGCTTTTGTATGAATTGGATGTGCTTGATTTTGGTACGGTCGTCAGCTCAATTGAGACATTTAAAGAAGGTAGTGTAAGTAGAATGGTGGTTGCACCTAATGCAGCTTTTAAATTTACTTACCAGCAAATAGAAAACATTCTTACTTTAAGTGTAGAAAAAGATAATACTCAACGTTCATATTTAGATGGTGGCAAGGAATATCAGGGTCGTCCTATGACTCTAAATTTTCAAGACATCTCAGTACGCGCCGTTTTGCAAATTATTGCAGGGTACAACGACTTTAACTTGGTAACGAGTGATTCTGTTGAGGGAAATATTACTTTGCGCTTAGATGGCGTTGCCTGGGATCAAGCCTTAGATGTAGTCTTAAGAGTTAAGGGCCTAGATAAGCGTATGGATGGTTCAATCTTAATGGTTGCTCCATCAGAAGAATTTGCAGAGCGTGAAGCGAAAGAGCTTAAAGCAAAGCAACAAGTTGAAGAGTTAGAGCCGTTATACAGTGAGTACATTCGTTTAAATTATGCAAAAGCAGAAGAGTTTGCTGATTTATTAAAAACGGATACTAACAGTATTATAAGTCAGCGCGGCAGTGTATCTGTTGATAAGCGTACTAATACGCTTCTAATTAAAGATACGGTTGGTAGTATTGAAAGTATTCGCCGAATGGTTGAAACGCTAGATATCCCAGTAAGGCAGGTTTTAATAGAATCTCGTATGGTAACAGTGCGTGATAATGTAAAAGAAGATTTGGGTATTCGTTGGGGATTCAGTGATCAGCAAGGCAGTGATGGTATTTCAGGGACTTTAGAAGGCGCTAATACAATTTCTAATGGCACAATACCAGGTGTATCCGATCGCTTAAATATCAACTTACCTATTGCGAACCCAGCGGGCAGTATTGGTATGCACGTTGCTAAACTGGCAAATGGTACTTTGATAGATTTAGAGTTAACGGCGTTGGAAGAAGAAAATCGCGGTGAGATTATCGCAAGTCCACGTATTACGACTGCAAACCAACAAAAAGCGAGGATTGAACAAGGTACTGAAATACCTTATGTAGAATCAGCTTCAAGTGGTGCAACAACCGTAACATTTAAAAAGGCAGTACTAAGTCTCGAGGTGACGCCTCACATCACACCAGATAATAAAGTGATACTCGATTTAGTAATTACCCAAGATACACGTGGTGATACAGTACAGACGGGAACAGGCCAAGCGGTTGCTATTGATACACAGCAAATTAAAACGCAAGTATTGGTAGAAAATGGCCAAACAATTGTACTGGGTGGAATATTCCAACAACAGATCATTAATTCAACCAAAAAGGTACCATTATTGGGCGATATTCCTTATTTAGGCGTATTGTTTAGAAGTACCAGTGAGTTTAATGAGAAAAAAGAGTTGTTGATATTTGTAACACCTAAGATTCAAGTTGATTAATTTCGCTCTCGACTTGTGTTAGTTTAATATTTTTGTAGCGTTTTATTTTTTAGTTGGTGCGTACTTAAATACTCACCAACTTGGATTTTAAACGGCTATAATATGAGAATGTTTTTACCCATATTGAAATGTAAATGTGGGTAAAAATAGAGAGAATGGTGGAAATATTGTGTTATTAAGCCATAGAAAAGTTATGGCTTAGGTATCACACCACAATAAAAGCACTTTGGGTTGGATGTTTTTTGACCGCAAAATGTTAGCCGAACCTATTTTTGGTCGGTTTTTTCTTAATCAATGAGCATTTATTCACTTTAATTGCTCGTTAGTTGGCTTTTTGTTCTATTTGACTTGAAATACCTAATCAATTACTGAGATAATCCCCTCCTTAATTTTGGGGCCAGGTCGTTAGGCGGGGTTTTATTTCAAATTTTAGAGTTCGTTTGTACTAAAAGATATGGCTGAGAAACGTAATATATTTCTAGTTGGTCCTATGGGGGCTGGCAAAAGCACAATTGGTCGTCACATTGCTGACCAATTGCACCTTGAATTTGTCGATTCTGATCAAGAAATCGAACGCCGTACCGGTGCAGATATTGCCTGGGTGTTCGATCTTGAAGGTGAAGAAGGCTTTCGACTTCGTGAAGAAGGCGTCATTGGTGACTTAACCGAAATGCAAGGTATTGTACTTGCAACTGGTGGTGGTTCCGTGATGAGTAAAGAAGTTCGAAATAAGCTTTCGGCTCGAGGTATCGTTGTATACCTAGAGACACCTATCGAAAAGCAAGTTGCACGCACGCAGCGCGACAAGCGTCGCCCATTACTGCAAACAGAAGAAGCACCTCGTGATGTATTAGAGCGCTTAGCTGAAGAACGCGAACCGTTATATAAAGAAGTTGCTGATTTTACTGTACGCACTGATGAGCAAAGCGCTAAAGTTGTTGCTAATCAAATCATTGAGAAATTAGATTTTTAAATACCAATAAGAAAGGATGCTAGCGATGCTTGAATTAACTGTTAATTTAGACGAGCGAAGTTATCCTATCTATATTGGTCAATCTGCACTTCAACAGACTGACAGGCTACTTCATCATATTGGTGATTGTCGACCTATCATTATCACTAATGACACCATTGCACCTTTATACTTAAGTGATGCAATGGCGTTATTAGCTGATTTAAATCCGCTAAATTTTATAATTCCAGATGGTGAGCAATATAAATCACTAGAATGGTTTGAGAAAATTTCAGCATTCCTACTTGAAAATAATTGTGGCAGAGATACCTGTTTAATCGCTCTTGGTGGTGGTGTTATAGGTGATCTTACTGGCTTTGTTGCTGCGTGTTATCAACGCGGTGTTCCGTTTATTCAAGTACCAACTACATTACTATCGCAAGTTGATTCATCAGTTGGCGGTAAGACAGCGGTTAACCATCCTTTGGGTAAAAACATGATTGGGGCATTTTATCAGCCACAAGCCGTGTTTATCGATACTAAATCATTGCATACACTTCCTGCTCGTGAATTTGCAGCCGGTATGGCTGAAGTCATAAAATATGGTTTAATTTACGATACTGAGCTATTTGGTTTTTTAGAGAACAATGTTGCTCAGTTACAAGCTTTGGATGAAGAAACAATTCAGCATGTTATTTTTCGTTGTTGTGAAATCAAAGCGTTAATAGTTGCACAAGATGAAAAAGAAGCAGGTCTGCGGGCTTTACTTAATTTGGGTCATACATTTGCTCATGCAATTGAAGCTCAAATGGGGTACGGACAGTGGCTACATGGCGAAGCTGTAGCGACAGGTATGGTATTAGCTGTGCAACTTGCACATACGCGAGGTGATTTAACCGAGCAAGAAGTGACAAGAGTGTGTGACTTGATTAGCAAGTATAATTTACCTGTTGTGATCCCTGAGATTATGACTAGTGAGCACTTTTTGCATCATATGCGTAAAGATAAAAAGAATAAAAAAGGGACTATTCGTTTTATTTTACCTACTCAATTTGGCCAATGTGCATTGGTTGATGATGTCTCAGATCAGCAAGTCCGAGATTTAATAGGGCGCTAATGCAATCGCAAATCTTACCAAGCCGTGCGGCTTTGGTTGATCGTATTGCCCTTCAGTTTGAATACGGGCAAAGTCTTATTGCTCTGCTAGGCTCTTCAGGGCTTGGTAAAAGTTACCTTCTAGAAACCTTCATTACAGATAAATATAGCGACTTTAATAAAGCATTTGTTCAGCTATCGGCTCGAATGACCGACGTTCAATTAATGGGTGAATTACTTGAACAGAGCTTTCGTGCACCATTAATAGATCAAAACCTTAGTTTGTCAGAGAATTTTTATCAGCTTGCGAAGCAGCAAAATTGTGGTGCGTGTTTATGGGTTCTCGATGGTGGAAGACACCTGTCAGATGAAATGGCTGAAGAGTTAGTTAAACTTGCAAAGCAAAGTCCCACTACGTTGTATATCTTAGTTGCCACACAGGTTGTGGCACAATTTAGTAGTAGTGTAGAAATTCATCTTGAAGCGTTATCAATTGCTGAAAGTAAGCAGCTTATGAGCTGGTATTTTAAAGATCTCCCGATAAATGAAGATCCTGTTTTTCAAACTTTTTTGCATGAAACTCACGGTAATCCTAGTTTACTCTTAGCTTGGGAGCCGACCCTGCATAGCGCAAAAGTTGAACCAAAAGCGAAGCCATCATGGCCAATTCATTTAGTAACATTAATGCTGATTATTATGTTATTGATTATTGGTTTTTTATACCAGTCAGATATGACCCGTTGGTGGAAAGACGTTTATCAGGTGCAGCCTGAGCAAGCAATTCCTACCGCATTAAGTGTTAACACGTTTAAATCAGGTGCTGAGGATAGACAGAACACAGATGTAATTACATTGGCCGATAATACGGATAGTGAGCAGTTGCTTGTAGATGAAAGTATTGAAACAAAGAGTAGTAAAGTTAATGCTATCGCCAACGATACACCAATTGAGCTTGATGCAATTGAGTCACCCTCTGCCACTCATAAAAATAACGTAGCGGCTATTTTAGATAGTTTAGCCATAAGTGAGCAAAAGAAAGATCCAGTAAATATTGTTGAACAACCAAGCAAGGTAATCGACGTTTCGATTGCAGAATTACCAGCAGATAATGCGTGGTATTTATCACAAACGGACAA
This sequence comes from Pseudoalteromonas sp. Ld20, assembly GCF_045064175.1. Classification (NCBI taxonomy): domain Bacteria; kingdom Pseudomonadati; phylum Pseudomonadota; class Gammaproteobacteria; order Alteromonadales; family Pseudoalteromonadaceae; genus Pseudoalteromonas; species Pseudoalteromonas sp. Ld20. Next base: position 107,097 of record NZ_JBISHB010000044.1, on the reverse strand, counting down.
CAATGTAGTTATTCAATTATTAGCCGTTACTCAGCAGTCTGTTAGTGAGCAATTTATTGCCCAACAGCAATTACAAGCAAATGCTAAAGTGTACCAAACATGGCGCAATGGAAAGCTGTGGTGGGTTGTCACCTATGGTAATTATCCAAGTATGCAAGCAGCGCGCGCTGTGTTACCAAGCCTACCTGAGCAAGTTCGTAAAAATCAGCCTTTTTATAAAAAAATTGCCAAAATAAAACAAGAAATTGCATTACTAGATCAGTAAATTAGTACTGATTAGTGTAAAATTGCGCTACACACGTTTGAAGTAAAGAGCCGATGCAGAAAAAGACCAGAGCCTTCCTTAAATGGGCCGGCGGAAAATACAGCTTAGTTGAAGATATTAGTGCCCGTTTGAATCTAGCGAGCAAGCATGCTGACACATTAGTTGAACCGTTTGTGGGTGCTGGTTCAGTATTTTTAAATACTGATTTTAAGCATTATATTTTAAATGATATAAATGCTGATCTGATCAATCTTTATAATGAATTAAAAAGCTCGCCAGATGAATTTATAAGTGATGCAAAAAAACTGTTTGTAGATCTTAATAACCATGCTGATGCTTACTATGATTACCGTGTGCAGTTTAATCAAAGTAATGACATTTATGAGCGTGCTATTTTATTTTTGTACATGAATCGTCATGGCTACAATGGTTTGTGTCGTTATAATCTGAAGGGAATTTTTAATGTTCCATTTGGTAAGTATAAACGTCCTTATTTTCCTGAAAAAGAAATGTACTTTTTTGCTGAGAAAGCGCAGCAAGCCACATTTACCTGTCTAGGTTATGATGATGTGTTTAAGTTAGTACCCAGCAATGCGGTAATTTACTGCGATCCACCGTATGTGCCTTTAAGTAAAACAGCGTCATTTACCTCTTATGCTAAAGGGGGCTTTAATTTAGATGATCAAGCGAACTTAGCGAACTTAGCTGAGCAAGCAGCCTTTGAGCAAAAGACACCGGTATTGATTTCGAACCATGATACTGTCTGGACGCGAAAAATATACAGTCAAGCAACGCTGAATGAAATTCAAGTAAAGCGGACTATCAGCCCAAAAGGTGGTTCACGCAATAAAGTAAATGAACTAATGGCTATGTATTTAGCACCCAAGTCACCACGCCATAAATAGCGGCTACAAAAAATACAAATAAAACAATAGCGATGAGAATAATACTCAATGGGGAGTGTTGTTTGAAGTCAGATTGGCGCTTTTTTTCAGATTGCACACCAAAAAAAGCCGCTACGACACTTTGTAGAGCATCGAGTAGTTGTCGCATTTAATTAAAAGTTCGGGCTAAGTGAGCGTGCTTTTTTTGGTTCATCTGAGCTGGTAAGCAATTCTAATAAATCTAAGTAATGAAATTGTGCACTACGGCTGTCGCCAGTGATCCAAGACATCCAACTAGACTCTTGTTCAAGGTGCATACAGTGAACAGGTACGACAGAGATAACCTCTGCATTGTTTTGGCAATGATTGGCAGCGATGATTACATCATCATTTTGAGAAAAATAGGTTACTGTTAAAGTAGTGACAACAGTAGCAATTAAGATCCCAGTTTTAAAAGCACGCATTTTATCTAACCCAAAGTGGTATGACTTACCCAAGCATACATAAAGAATGCTTAAATAACAACCTTAATTTATACTTAACAAATATAAATGTTTAATATAATTAATAGCTTAAGGTAAATGTAATGTTTTAAAAAAGTTGTTTTTTAATTGCTCTTTAGATATCTGCAATAGAGCATATGTTCTATATTGGGATGATCCTTGGGGATCTTCGCTATTTGGGTTACATTAGGCACATACATGCAATTTAGGCTGTGACTCATAAAGAGTTAGCCACAATCGAATCTATGGGTTTGTTTATGTTAGATACTTTGCCAAAATATTTAATCGCTCCGTCAATTTTATCAGCTGATTTTGCGCGATTGGGAGAAGATGTTGATCGTGTTTTAGCCGCAGGTGCGGACGTGGTCCATTTTGATGTCATGGATAACCATTATGTGCCAAACTTAACCATCGGCCCTATGGTTTGCAAGGCGTTGAGAGATTACGGTATTACAGCGCCAATTGATGTGCATCTAATGGTAAAACCGGTAGATAGCTTGATCCCGCAATTTGCCGAAGCTGGCGCATCCATTATTACTTTTCATCCAGAAGCAAGTGAGCATATAGATCGCACTTTACAGTTGATCAAAGATCACGGCTGTCAAGCGGGTTTAGTATTCAACCCAGCTACGAGCTTAAGCTATTTAGAGCATGTGATTGACAAACTCGATGTGATCTTACTTATGTCGGTTAATCCAGGGTTTGGCGGACAGAGTTTTATTCCTCATACTTTGGAAAAGTTACGCCAAGCACGAAAAATTATTGATGATTCAGGCCGTGCAATTCGTTTAGAAGTTGATGGTGGTATTAAAGTAGATAATATTGGTGCTGCTGCAGAAGCTGGTGCTGATATGTTTGTTGCGGGCTCTGCAATTTTTAATCAGCCAGATTATAAAGTGGTTATTGATCAAATGCGTGAGCAATTACAGGTTGTTAAATAATGAAATATGAAGCCGCTTTGTTTGATCTAGACGGCACCCTTGTCGATAGTGTGTATGATTTATATATAGCGATGAATCTGACTTTATCTGACTTAGCTTTTCCGATTGTAAGCCAGCGTTTAGTCGAAAGTTGGGTGGGTAATGGCATTGATGTTTTGGTTAAACGAGGCTTAAGTGGCGATATGCAAATAAGTGAGCATTTAGACTCAGCGCTTGCAGATAAAGCGATTGCACTTTTCTATGGTCACTATGAACAGCTGGTCGGCGAGTACAGCGTATTATATCAACATGTAGAAACAGGTCTGGCGGCATTACGCGGTATGCCAAAAGCGTTAATCACTAATAAAGCACGACGCTTCACTGAAAAGCTACTAGATAAGTTGGCTTTAACAAGTCATTTTGATGTAATAGTATGTGGTGATGATATGGCTAAAAAGCCGTCACCTGAGCCACTGTTGTTTGCTTGTCAGCAATTAAATGTACAAGCGAGCCAAGCAATTATGATCGGTGACTCAAAAAGTGATATTTTAGCGGCGCAAGCAGCCAGGATAGACGTGGTTGCGTTGACTTATGGTTATAACCAAGGGGAGAGTTTAAGTGATTATAATCCGCAGTACCTCTGCGGTACATTCTTAGATATACTACCGGTGCTTAATCAGCGGTAAACGACATTTAATTTTAGTATTTTAATTTTAGTAATATAAAGGAACATCATGAGTAAACCAGTAGTGTTAAGTGGCATGCAGCCAACCGGTGGAATGACGATAGGCAACTATGTTGGCGCTATTAACCAGTGGGTAAAGCTACAGGAAGACTATGATAGCCACTTTATGTTAGCTAATTTACACGCTATCACTGTACGACAAGACCCTGAATTGTTACGCTCGCGAGTGCTCGATGGCATCGCTTTATATGTTGCCTGTGGTATTAACCCTGAAAAAGCCGCGTTATTTGTACAATCACAAGTGCCTGAACATGCACAGCTAGGTTGGGTATTAAACTGTTATGCGCAAATGGGCGAGTTGAATCGTATGACTCAGTTTAAAGATAAATCAGCAAAAAACACCAATAATGTGAATGTTGGTTTATATGCATACCCAGTATTACAAGCAGCAGATATTTTATTGTATCAAGCGGCACAAGTACCTGTTGGCGATGATCAAAAACAACATTTAGAGCTGACTCGTGATATTGCAACACGCTTTAATAACGTCTATGGTGAGGTTTTTACTATTCCAGAACCTTACATTCCTGAGTTTGGTGCACGCGTAATGAGCTTGCAAGATCCGCTGAAAAAAATGTCAAAATCAGATGACAACCCAAATGGGTTTATCATGATGTTAGATGAACCAAAAAAGATTGAGAAAAAGCTTAAAAAAGCCGTTACCGACTCAGACGAGCAAGCGCGTATTTATTTTGATCGTACTGAAAAACCAGGTGTATCTAATTTACTTACTCTTATGTCAGTAGCAACTAAACGTTCAATTGAAGAGTTAGTGCCAGAGTACGAAGATAAAATGTATGGTCATCTGAAAAAAGACACCGCTGATGCTGTTGTTAGCATGATTGAGCCAATTCAAGCGCGCTTTAAAGAAATTCGTGAAGATCAAACATTGCTTGATAACATCATGAGGACAGGAGCCGAAAAAGCCAGCGCACGTGCAGAGGTAACGTTAAAGGCAGTTTACAATGCACTAGGATTTATACCACGCCCGTAATCTCGCTTTAGTCGATAAAAAACCGCTTTCGAATACTATTTCGAAAGCGGTTTTTTATTTTTAAGCAAATCGTATTCTATCTACACTAACATATTGGCTGTGTAGCTTTTATTAAACAGCGTTATAGGTTATCGAGCTTATCTGATAATTCTTTGTTTATTTTTTTGTGTATGTCGCTCATTGATTTTTCTAAGCTCATATCTAGTTTTGTACTTAAGCTGCTTTGAAATGCTTGTTCTTTTGTATGTGAGTATTGTGTTATCGATTTAGGGAGGTGAGCACTGCTAAGTTGTTGCATTACTAACTCAGGCTTACCCGCCGCCATTGTCGCAGATGAAGTAAATGCCGCCGTGATAATTAATGCTGATAGTGTTTTTTTGATTAAATTTTTCATAATAGAATCCTATTGTTTATTTAATATATAAGAGCAAAAGTTAACTGCGAATAGTTTAGCGGTTAGGTTTGCTGTTGACGGTGATAAGAATAGCGCTAGGATTTACTAAAGTCGCTTATCTAGATATAAGCAATTAATTGATAAGGTTCTTTGTTTTATTATCATTTAAAATCATGGTGTTACTTTTAAATGTTATATTTATAGATAAGGTTTCACTACATAATTACTCGTCCCTGTGCTAGGGTTGCAGCATACAAAAAAAGAAATAATGATTATGAATTATCAAATCGGACCTTGGCAATTTATTGAAAGTCGCTGTGTTGTCGTTGCAGAAAATATAGAACGAGAATTAGATCCGTTACTGGTTAAATTACTCATGCACTTTATTAGTAAGCCACAACAAATTATTGCTCGCCAAGAGCTGGTTGAGCAGGTATGGCGGCAAAGTTTTGTTGATGATAATGCCATCAACCGCGCTATTTCAGAGCTTCGTAAGCAACTATCTCACCCTGTAGAAAAAGCACCTTTATTAAAAACTCACTATCGTAAAGGCTATAGCTTGAGCGTTGCGGTGACATTGTTAACGGCAACGGAATTAACGACAACTGAGCAAGCGAAAATAGGGCTGCCCTCAAAAACAGCTATAAAGGAGTCCTTAGATAGCAAAAACGTAGGATCCACGGTTATAGAAACGCTTACTGAGCACAATAATCTAGAATCACTTGATGTTGTGAAGTCGAATAAAAGTAAGCAATACGGCCTGTATGGCTTGGTGTCAATTATCTTCTTTACTCTTACCGTTATAGGCTGGTTTGTAATACAAAAGCCAGTTAAATCAGAGGATATAGCGCAATTTAGTGTGATTAACACCAGCACAAAAATCACCCCAAGTACTTGGAATATAGGGGCGGAATCAGTGCCTTTACTGTCCTTTGATAAGCAGTTTTTAGGTTACAGCAATAGTGATATGATGACTCAGCAATCTCGCGCATATGTGAAGCGGATAACGGATCAACGAGAAATCCAACTTGATTACAAAGATTACGATGTGTCTATATTATCCTGGCAGCATAAGCAGCACAGTGTATTGCTACAAGCGACTAAATTAGCAGAACAACAATGTTTAATGGTGTTAATCGATTTACATGAGTTTCCTAATGTAGGTAGTAAACAAGTTATACGTGACTGCGATTTACGCTATACAGGTTATGCACAGCTTGATGAAAGCGGTAAGTTTTTATATTATTCTGAATATAAAAACAAGCAAGGCGGAGCGGGGCTTTACAGATATAACACCTTTTCAAAACAAGAAACAACGTTAGTGCCAAGTTCTGAAGTGATGTTTGGTGTGCTGATTCCACGCATTTCTCCTTCAGGTAAATATGTAGGCTATATTCAAGCTACGCAAGGACAACCTTTTTCACTTTTTGCCTACAATTTGCAGACAACAGAGACTAAACGCTTGTTCCAAGCAGAGGCGAAAAGTATTAGCTTCGCATTTGATTGGATACCTGATGAAGAAAGTGTACATATCTCTGAAAATGACAGATTAACCACTGTCAATATAGCTGACAATAAAACAACTGTTCGTAAGATATCACCTTATATTTCACCTTATTATATTGCAGCTCAATCTTTAAATAGCTTTTATTTTTCTCCATCACAAACACAGCAATTTTCGATTTTCAAGGTAACCGATTTATTTTCGCAAAAGATGCAAGGACAGCGGTTATATGAATCACAAGGTAATAATTATAATGCGGCTCCCTTTAATAAGGATGGGTATGCAAGTACATTATTCGTCTCTAGTCGTTCAGGAAGCGCCCAGTTATGGTCAGATACACAAGGGCAACAAACCCAACTAAGTGATTTTACTGTTGAGCATGGCACGCCTAGCTTTGGCTTTGTGCGAATGTCAGGGAACGACAAGTTTTTACTATTAAAGATCAATAAAGAGTTAACATTTTTCGACCTTCAGACTAATAAGCTACATGCAGTAGAGGAGTTAAAAGGATTAAAAATTGTTAGCTATGCTTGGTCAGATAATAGCGAGAAAATATGGTTTATTGAGCAGCAGGCTACAAGCTATCAATTATGGCAGTTTAACCTGCTAACGCGTGAGCTAAATAAACGTAATGATATAGCCCCTTACACTTTGATCAATAATAACCAGGGAAAAAGCTTTGCTGTGACAAATGAAGAATTAGTAAGATTAGCAGATAATAAACGTTGGCAGATCCCCAAAGCACAGCAAGCGACTTCGTTTCACGCAATTAATACAGAGTATTTATATATAAGCGATGGCATCTCGCGCGTGGCTCGATTTAATTTGGCGAATAGTGAAACGGAAGAAGTGCACGTTAATTTTAAATCATTTTCTTTTAACGTAAACGACAATAACGAGCTGTTATTTAACCGCCGTGATGTTAAAGACACACAGATAAAGTTAGTGAGTTGGTAGCTCGTCGCCTGCAGCCAGTTTTTACGTGTTTTGCTGCTATGGATACATCTGATTGTTCGACACCTTAAAAGTAAAGTGTCAACGATAAAGCTATTTTTCTTATCTTTTTTTCATTAAGTATCAGCCTGTTCCTGCTTTTACTTGGTAGTTACTTTGATGTGTTGATACACAATAATGCACATTCAATTGCTAAATTTATGCGGTTTGGTTTTGAAGTAACGCCGTTTCCAATCGAAATGGCAATAAATTTTGTAATAGTGTTTTTTGCTATGCTTTTATTGCAAGTATCAATGTATGTCGCTGCATTGCCTTTCAAAGCAAAAAGACATGCTACAGAAATTAAAGCTAAAACAAATAGGCCTTAACTTTGACAATAGACAGTTGTGTTCTTTTTGACCGCCTTGCTGTGACGGTCAACTCTCAATCGCCAATTCTAAATAAATAAGCAAATTTGGTTACTTGGCCAACCTTAAGAAAGTAGTTTACTACAAACATAGAGTGATGTTTTCTTATTGTGGCCTGCTTTATGGGCTGTCAAAATAAGACTGCCACAATTTTTAAAACCCTTATTTTAATAATAAGGGCTTTAAGTAATGGCCCGTATGTGAGCGCTCACATTCAGCGACTTCTTCTGGCGTACCAGCAATGAGAATTTCACCACCACCGGCGCCACCTTCAGGACCTAAATCAACAATCCAATCTGCTGTTTTGATCACATCTAAGTTGTGCTCAATGACAACAATCGTATTGCCATGGTCACGTAAACGATGCAAAACGACAAGCAGTTGTTCAATATCGGCAAAGTGTAGCCCTGTGGTTGGCTCATCAAGAATATACAAGGTTTTGCCGGTATCACGCTTTGATAACTCTCGAGCGAGTTTAACTCGCTGTGCTTCACCGCCAGAGAGTGTGGTAGCAGCTTGACCTAAACGAATATACGATAAACCAACATCCATCAATGTTTTTAGTTTGCGTGCAATTGCTGGTATTTTATCAAAGTAGTCATGCGCATCTTCAACAGTCATTTCAAGTACTTGATGAATATTTTTGCCTTTGTATTGTACTTCTAAAGTTTCGCGGTTGTAACGCTGCCCTTTACATACATCACAAGGGACATAAACATCCGGTAAAAAGTGCATTTCGACTTTGATTACGCCGTCACCTTGGCAAGCTTCACAGCGTCCGCCTTTAACGTTAAAGCTAAAACGACCTACTTTATAACCACGAGAACGTGACTCTTGTGTGCCGGCAAACAACTCACGAATACCTGTAAATATACCGGTATAAGTTGCAGGATTTGAGCGCGGAGTACGGCCAATTGGGCTCTGGTCGATATCAATGACTTTATCAAAGTGTTCAAGGCCGCTAATTGATTTATATGCAGCGGCTTCTGCGGTTGTGGCACCATTGAGCTCAGTATGTGCAAGCTTAAATAAAGTGTCGTTTATTAGCGTTGATTTACCTGAGCCAGACACACCCGTAATACAGGTCATTAACCCAAATGGAATTTTTAAATCTACATTTTTAAGATTGTTGCCTGTAGCGCCGAATAACTCTAACCACTTATCATTAATAAGGTGGCGTTGTGCGGGTACTTCAATTTTACGTTTACCAGATAAAAACTGGCCAGTGACAGATTCTTCGCTTGCTAAAATATCATCACGAGTACCTTCAGCTATAACATAACCTCCATGCACACCAGCACCTGGACCAATATCAATAATATGATCAGCCGCACGAATAGCATCTTCATCGTGTTCTACGACAATAACTGTATTGCCTAAATCACGTAAGTGAATAAGGGTTTGTAATAGGCGGTCGTTGTCGCGTTGATGTAAACCAATTGAAGGTTCATCAAGTACGTACATAACACCGACAAGACCTGCACCAATTTGGCTCGCTAGGCGAATACGCTGTGCTTCACCACCTGATAAGGTATCGGCGCTGCGCTCAAGTGAGAGGTAATTTAAACCAACATTGATTAAAAATGACAAACGATCGCGAATTTCTTTTAAGATCTTTTCTGCGATCTGGCCTTTTTGACCCGTTAAGCTTAGCCCTTCAAAAAAGGCCATGGCTTCACCAATACTCATTGAAGTAATGGTTGGTAAATTAGTTTGACCTATAAATACGCTACGCGCTTCTTGGCGCAAGCGTGATCCCTTACAGCTTGGACATGCTTGGCTTGTTTGGTATTTTGCTAGTTCTTCGCGTACAGAGTTTGATTCTGTCTCGCGGTAGCGGCGGTTCATATTATTGAGCACGCCTTCAAACTCATGGTTACGGGTAATTAAATCACCACGGTCATTACGGTAGTTAAAAGCGATTTTGGTATCGCCAGAGCCTTCAAGAATTATTTTTTTAGCATCTTTAGTGAGTTCTTGAAAAGGGACTTCTAAATCAAATTTATAGTGATCGGCAACGGCTTGCAGCATTTGGAAATAATAAAAGCTGCGTTTATCCCAGCCCTTTATAGCGCCACCTGACAAACTAAGTTCCGGGTTTTGTATAACGCGATTAGGATCAAAGTACTGACGAACGCCTAAACCATCACAGCTTTGACATGCTCCTGCGGGATTGTTAAATGAGAACAGGCGCGGTTCAAGTTCACTCATTGCATAGCCACACGTTGGGCAAGCAAAATTAGCAGATAAAAGCAGCTCTTCGCTATCAGGGTCATCCATTGAGGCAATAGTTGCAACGCCTGATGAAAGTTCCAAGGCTGTTTCAAATGACTCAGCTAAACGTTGTTGTAGGCCATCTTTTACTTTAAAGCGATCAACCACAACTTCTATCGTGTGCTTTTTATGTAATTCTAAAGTTGGGGGATCTGATAGGTCACATACTTCACCGTCAATACGGGCACGAATGTAACCTTGGCTCGAAAGCTGTTCAAGTAATTTTACGTGTTCGCCTTTACGCTCTTTTACTACGGGAGCAAGCAACATTAATTTACTGCCTTCAGGAAACGCTAAAACAGTGTCGACCATTTGGCTCACTGTTTGCGCAGCAAGGGGTAAATCATGTGTAGGGCAACGCGGCTCACCAACACGGGCAAACATTAAACGTAAGTAATCATATATTTCGGTAATGGTACCAACGGTTGAGCGTGGGTTATGCGACGTTGATTTTTGCTCAATTGAAATGGCGGGTGATAAGCCTTCAATATGATCAACATCGGGTTTTTCCATTAAAGATAAAAATTGTCTGGCGTAGGCCGATAAAGATTCAACATACCGACGTTGCCCTTCTGCATATAACGTATCAAATGCTAAAGACGATTTACCTGAACCAGATAGGCCAGTGATAACAATTAATTTATCACGGGGGATGGTTAGGCTGATGTCTTTTAAATTGTGCGTTCGGGCGCCTCGGACTTCAATGTTTTCCATGCTATCTCGTTTCATTACCAAATTGATTTACTGAGTATCTCATAATACGACAGAAGATTAATCCTTGATCAATGAAAAATCATCGCTTAGAGGCGATTATTTATTAGCGAGCTTGTGGTAGAATCCCTGCTCGAATTTTAATAGACAGCAAGAACACGCGAATCATGACAGCATCTTCACTCAATTCACGAGAAAAACGCGCCGCAGTTTCCCTAGCGAGCGTGTTTGCATTTCGTATGCTTGGCCTATTTATGTTAATGCCAGTACTGGCTATTTATGGGCAAGATTTATCTGGTTTTTCACCGCTTTGGATTGGTTTTGCAATTGGCGCGTATGGATTAACGCAGGCTGTATTACAAATTCCCATGGGTTGGCTTTCCGATAAAATCGGCCGCAAAAAAGTTATTGTTGGTGGCTTATGTGTATTTGCTTTGGGCTCTGTTATCGCAGCCATGGCTGATTCTATTCAAATGGTTACCGTAGGTCGTGCATTACAAGGTATGGGAGCTATTGCCAGTTCTTTACTTGCCTTTGCCTCCGATTTAAGCCGTGATGAACAACGTCCTAAGGTGATGGCTGTGATTGGTATGAGTATTGGTATGAGCTTTGCTGTAGCCATGTTACTTGGGCCGATGGTTGCTGCTTCTTGGGGAATTGCAGGTGTATTTTGGCTTACCGCTATTTTGGCTGTTGCGGGTATTTTTATCGTGCTGTTTTTAGTCCCAAAAGCCGTAAATAAAGCCCCAAAGGGCGATACATTGGCAAGCTTCACTGATATTAAAAAATTGATTAAACACCCCCAATTAGCTCGTTTAGATTTAGGGGTTATGTTGTTACATTTAACGCTTACGACTATTTTTGTTGCATTACCAGGACAACTAATTGCCAAGGGGTTAGCTGCACAATCACATTGGCAAGTGTATATTCCCGTACTCATATTAGCATTTTTATTAATGGCGCCAGTGATGATTATTGCCATTCGTAAAGAAAAAGAAAAACAAGCGTTTATTGGCTCTATCGCTTTACTGGCACTGAGCATGTTGGCAATGGCGTTTGGCGTAAACTCAGTAATAGGCATGGCGTTATGTATGTTGGCATACTTTATTGCGTTTAATTTTTTAGAAGCCACCATGCCCGCCTTGGTTTCGCGGTTAGCGCCAGCTAATCAAAAAGGATCTGCGATGGGGGTATTTTCATCGGGGCAGTTTTTTGGTGCATTTTTAGGTGGTATTTTAGGGGGTTACGTTGCGCAATCAACAACCCCGCAAGCAGTGTTTGCCGCAGCCGCAGTTGTTGGGGTAATATGGCTTATCCTTGCGTGGAATATGCAAGTCCCGCCAAAAAGTAAAATGATAAGCTTAATGACAGAATTAAGTAACGAGGAGCAAGCGCAATCCCTCGCTTCTCGTTTAGTTGCTTTGCCGGGCGTAATTGAAGCAACAGTAGTTTGTGATGAAAATCGCAGTTATTTAAAGATTGATGACAAAAAATTTGACCTAGACCAAGCCCGAAAAATGGCTGGTTTAATCTAACGTTTATAGGAGAGTAGTCCATGGCACGCGGTGTAAATAAAGTAATCTTGGTTGGTAATTTAGGTCAAGATCCAGAAGTACGTTATATGCCTAATGGCAACGGTGTAGCGAACATTACTTTAGCTACTTCAGATAGCTATAAAGATAAAAATACCGGTCAAATGGTTGATAAAACAGAATGGCACCGCGTAGTGTTTTTTGGCAAGCTAGCTGAAATTGTAGGTGAATACTGTCGTAAAGGTTCGCAAATTTACGTTGAAGGTAAACTTCAAACACGTAAGTGGACTGATCAACAAGGCCAGGAAAAATACACGACAGAAATCGTTGTTGATGGTTTCACTGGCCAAATGCAAATGCTGGGCGCACGTGGCGGCGACCAACAAAGTGGTGGCTATCAAGGTGGTCAGCAAGGCGGTGGTCAATCTCAAGGTGGTTATCAGCAGCAAAATGCACCACAACAAGGTGGTTATAACCAACAAGCAAATGCACCAGCAGCACAACCACAACAAAGCTACTCACCTGCTCCACAGCAAGCACCTGCGGCTCGTCCACAGTCAGCGCCTGCAGCAGCACCACAGCAAAGTAATCAATATCAAGGTGGCCAAGGTGGCGGATATGCTCCACAAGGCGGCGGACAGCCACAAGGTGGGTTTGCACCTAAACCACAAAGTGCCCCACAAGGCGGCGCGTCAAATCCGATGGAACCACCAATTGATTTTGACGACGATATCCCGTTCTAGCCCTTACTAAAGAGTAGCTTTTGTTAAGTTTCTTTCTGTAGCTTAATAAAAATAAGAACCTAAAATAAAAGTTTACAAATTAATTTGATTTAATTGTAAACTTTTTTTATAGTTTATTTTTAGGTTTATCCTTACTTAGAGTTTTGTAAAGTTTATGAGGTCGAAATCATTTATTTCAAATAGTGGAGAGAGGTTATCTATATTAGTAGATACAAAAGGATTTCCTTTGCTTTATCCAAACTTGTTTATTACATCAATGTATAGAAATGATGACCAAGCAGCTACTTCATGTAAAAAAGCAGCAGAACATCTTGTATATTTTTACACTGTATGTGAAGGGCTAAGCATTGATATAGAAAGACGATGTGAAACAGAAACGTTTTTATCTCAAGAAGAAATACAGAATATATCTGGATATACAGGACTTACTCAAAAGTCAGCACTTCAAAAGTTAATCATCAACAATAAAGAAAACAATGTTAGTTCGATTAAAAGCGTAAATTCGAAACGATTAGAAACTGCTCGTCATACAATTCGCATTGAAAATGAGGCAAATAAAGTTGTTTGGCAAACCAAATATAATAGGCTTACTGTCTTTGGTCGTTATTTAGATTGGCTACAGCGATACCATTTTCCCTATTCCGATAATAAAGCTAAACAATACTTCTTTGATGAAAGGCCTGCAAAAAATGAAGGGTTAACCTTCTCAGAATTGCATGAACTACTTACTTTTAAATCCCTCAATAAATTACATAGAAATATTTACCTTGACCGGATTAGACCTGAATACCCAGAAAACCCTTGGAATGATGAAGGTGTTAAATGCAGAAACTATGCTATAGCAATGCTTTTATATTCTTGCGGATTAAGGCTTGGGGAATTATTGAATGTTAAATTGGAAGACTTAATATCTAAAGACGGAACCCCTTATGTGCTTATTAAACGAAACCCCAGTGATATTGATGAAACAAGAGCTAAACAGCCTAGTGTTAAGACTAATAGCAGAGCTTTAGCACTAACCCCTAAATTGTATAAAATTATCCAAGAATATATATATGAACATAGAGCACTATTAGATGGGGTCGCTCATTGCCCATATTTGTTTGTTTCACATAGAAAAAGAAATAATAAAATTAATCCGCTTTCTATCAGCGCTGTTGAAAAAATATTTCGGGAATTCAGTTCAATTATGGCGTTTCATCTTCATCCGCATTGCTTAAGACACACATGGAATGATCGCTATAGTGAATCTGCTGATAAGCGTATTGCTAAAGGAGAGACAACTGAAGAAAAGTCTGAAATGGATCGTTGTCTTCTTATGGGATGGGCTGAAGGCTCAACAATGTCTAAGGTTTACTCTTCTAGACATAATACCCAAAGAGCGATGGAGTACTCTTTAAAGCTACAAGATGAAGACTTTGATCTTAAAGAAAGCTTAATTTATGACGATGATGTGCTTCTATAACTAAGGTAATGTTTTAATGATAAAAGAAAATACACCTGACAGCCTTTTAAATAATGAGAACATCACCGAGCAAGCTTCCTCAAGCAATGAAGAGGTTAGGCATGATATTCGTGAGTCGTTTGCTAAATTTGAATTTGATGCAGAATTTTCAATATGGGGATTGGATTCCGAAACTAATGTTTACACTTTATTCATTCATGATTTCCCTATAAAGCATCAAAGTAATATCAGAAAAACACTTGTTCACTTTGCTGAACATAGGTCTGCAAAACATACAAATGCAATAGCTTTTGTTTTAAAAAGATATTTAGAAGGTCATTCTGAATTATGTTTACAAGGGTTACTCAATTTTAAAGCTAATTGCCCTGAAAGAAGCGTTAATGAGTATTGTGCTAGATTCAGAGTCTTTTTCAAAAAAATGGAATACTTGGGTTTTAAATTACCTGAAAAGTTTATTAAAGAAATAAACTCATGGGTGATTAAAGGGAACGATAAAGGTATCCCTGTATTGACGCAAGATCCAGTTTCAGGCCCGTTTAGTACACTTGAATTTAGAGCTATAAAATCAGGTTTAGATTATAAATATGCAGAAGGTGTTCTCTCAGACCGTGAATATTCAATTGTGCAGATTTTTGCTGCAACAATGAGAAGACCAACCAATTTAAAGCAGCTTAAAGTGAAAGATTTTGCAGCCTCTTCAAAAGCACTAATTACTAAGCAACCCATTTATCTACTGAACATACCTAGGGCTAAAGGAACTGGCCGTAGGTTTCGCAGCCAATTTAAACCTTACGCTGTAATTGAAAGTATTGGCTTAGTGTTAACTCAACATATTGCAAAATCAATAAAACAATTATCGATAGACATTGGTCGAAAGTTGACGCTAGATGAATCTAAAGAGCTCCCTATTTTTTTTGATGGTAACGTAGCTGAAAACTTAAAATTATTAGCGCCGAACGAAGCTTTAGATTTTTTGAAATCTGAAATTCCACATATGTCTGGTGGTAATTTGACTAAAGAGTTGGTTCAAGCTGTTAGCAAGCTTCATATTATATCCGAGCGAACAGGTGAATTACTTTATGTTGATGGCTATAGATTTAGATATACCGGTGGAACTAGAGCTGCCGAGTCAGGTGCTGGTCTAGTAACTATCTCCGAATTGTTAGATCATTTAGATACACAAAATGCAGGAATTTATATTGCTAATTCACCAGAGATAGGACTGAAAATATCGGAGATAATGAATAACCCGATGGCACGTTATGCAAATGCATTTCAAGGGAAAATTGTTTTAAATGAAAATGAAGCAAACGAAGAAAACCCAGGTGCTACTAGAATACCGTGCAGAGAAAAGGG
Organism: Pseudoalteromonas sp. Ld20; assembly: GCF_045064175.1. NCBI lineage: Bacteria > Pseudomonadati > Pseudomonadota > Gammaproteobacteria > Alteromonadales > Pseudoalteromonadaceae > Pseudoalteromonas > Pseudoalteromonas sp. Ld20. The sequence goes on along the minus strand of NZ_JBISHB010000044.1, from coordinate 91,446 downwards.
GTGTGATGTAGGCAGTTGTGGTAGTAGCGCATTTTGCACCGATTATGCGCCTGTCGCTTGCTACCTGTGTACTAAGTTTAGACCGTGGCGAGACGCACCTCATCATCTAGTTTTAGAATGGCTACTTGAGGAGCGAGAAAGACTCTCAAATATACATTGTGATTTTAAAGTTGTATCGATTAATGATAGTGCAATATTGGCTGCTACTCAGGTTATAAAACAATGTGAAGAAGAGAAACAAAATGTCTGAAGATAATATTTTACTATTTATACCTAAGCACCAACAAAACTATTCAGTCAATATTGAAGACTTTGTTCACACTGTAAAACTGGCTGAAAATCCGAACGATAAAATGGATTATGACACCCAATATTGGCCTGAAGTTGGCAACTTTACAAAAATGGGTATTAGTTCCAAAAATAGAGATGTTAAAAACCAACTAGATAAATCTATTCTTCCATTCGCTAAGGCTTACATTAAATATCAGGCAATAAAAAGTGGTTCTTCTATGTACGCTCATTTTTATGCTATTCGAGCATTAGAGAGTGCATGTATGAAAGCTTATGGAGAGGTTAATATTGTATCTTTACTTCCATGTGACTTTGATAGTGCTGCGCAAGATGCCAAAAACAGTTTAGGTGAAGGTGCAACGTATCAAGCAGGATCAAAGTTAAATACCTTACGGAAATTTTTGGTTGAAAATAAACTTATAAAACCATTCGATTGGAAAAACCCATTCAGTAAGCCAAAAGATAAAAAAGATCTGACAGGTGAAGAAGGACAAAAGTACCGCGAAGATAAAATGCCTGATGAAAATGCAATAATGGCAATAGCTGAGATATTTTCAAAGCCAACCTGTTCATTGTCAGATAGAGATATCTTTACTTCATCTACTTTTAGCTTATTTATGTCAGCGCCAGAAAGAGGTTCTGAACCGTTATTTTTGAGATATGATTGTTTGGATATCAGGAGTGTTAAACCTCAAGCTTTATCTAAAGATAAGCCTCCTGGAACAGTGAAGCAAGTAGATGGTGTTGAAGTTTTACTGCATAAAAAAACAGATGAAAAAGATGATGTCGTTAATGAAGAGCAGGTAGGTATTAAGTGGTATTCAGGCAAAGGTTATGGTTTTGAAAATAAAAGCGTTCCTAAAGTCATGAACCCGGTTGTTAAGGAAGCTATTCGCAGATTAGAAGAATCATCTAGAGAAGCTCGAAACTTTGCAAAATTATTAGAAGACACAGATGATTTTCCAAGGCATCCATTATGCCCAGATGTCGATGAAGATGAGTTATTAACTAAAATTCAAGTATGTAACGCTCTTGGTTTTGATACTTCGAATTTAAATTCAAAAAATATCAGAAATTATATTAATCCATTTTTAAAAAATAGGGGAATTGAAAGAAAGGACTATGTGGTAACGCTCGGAGAGTTAAATAAACTAGTAAGGAGTCGCTTGCCGCCTGGTTGGCCTTATATACCTTTTAAAAAAGGTAAAGTTAAACTCAAATGGTCTGAAGCTCTATACGCATCCTTTGCTAATCAATTTGATTTAGGTAAAGCCACAGTAAAAACAGAGCTTTGGATGCCAAATATTACGACTATTAATGAAGATTTAAAACCAACCAAGAAAAAAAATAGATCTACAGGTGAGATATCTAAAGGAACATTGTCGATTTTTAAAAGGCATGGTTATCAAGATATCCAGTTAAGAACTCATCAACCTCGTCATTTACTCGATACCATAGCGTCAGTAAATGGTATGAGTGACACCTTACGTTCAAAGTGGGCTGGTAGAGCAGACCCTAAGCATAACCGGGCATATAACCATACGACCGAAGAAGAATATAACCATGATTGGCTAGAAGAGCAAAGCTCGCAAGAGATTACAGATTCCGAAAATATGAAGTCTGCTTTTAAAGTACAAATAGCAAGTGGCAGTGCAAGATCTTTACAACAGTTTAATACTCGTACTAGCCTAGCCATGCTGCTCACAGATATGGGAGAGTGCAAAAGTTCATACTATGAACACCCATGCCTAAAGCATAGAGATTGTGTCAATTGTAATGAGCATATTTGTATAAAAGGCAATAAAGAGCACCTCCAAAACTTAGAAGGTAAATTCAAACGTGAAAAGCTACTCCTTAAAGGGGATAAAAAAGCCCTAGACGAGGGAGTTAACGGTGCATTGCAGTGGTATGAAAGAAGAAGTATTACCGTTCAAAGGCTAAAAACAATTCTAGAGTGGCTTAATAATCCAGATGTAAAGGTTGGTGATCGTATTAAACTAGCAGATATTGTAGACGTTACACACCTAGATAGAGCGTTAATTGCTAACGGTAAAAAGGCACTTCCAAAAATCGAAAACTATCAACGTATGCTTTCCAAGAATAAAAAGGTTACAACAGTAGAAATACTTACATTTGATGAATTAGTTCCACCTACTTCAGAAATTCCCATAAATAAAGCTAACGATGACGAAGTAGTTTTTAACAATGTGTACTTAGAGGATGATGAATAATGGCAAAGCACATTACGGATAAAGATATAAATAACATCGTTGAATTTTTAGATGAGTGGGATCTCACTGTTAGTTTAACGTGGGATAAGTTATGTAATGCAATTAATGAAGAATTATCTTTAAATTATACTAGGCAGACGTTACAAAAATATGTACGTATCAAGGATACTTATAAAAGCGTTAAAGAACACGCTTCAGGTACAAAGCCGAGAAATAAGAAAATATTACCAAGCTCATTAAAAGTGGCTGCTGGTAAACTTGAGAAGCTGGAAAGAGAGAATGAACGACTTAAAAGAGAAAATTCAAGCTTGTTAGAGCAGTTTGTAGTTTGGCAATACAATGCACATATTCATGGCATGAAAATGGGACAGCTAAATCAACCGTTGCCTGATAAAACAAGAAATTAGAACTCTCTATATCGTATGCGATTGATTGTTTTAGTTTTCATCTTTACGAAAAGTCACCCGTTCTCATGCGAACTAGCATATCCATCACTTCATCAGCATCTATGGATAATTGCTCAAACGGTGACTTACCTTGCAAAGGACGCTTGGGTTTAGTCAGCCATTCAACGCACGCCCGATCATCAAATTTAAACTGCTTCATCAGCTCTTGATAAATACCCAAATACTCAGATTTTAAAAACTCTAGCTCAGGTGAATTGATAAGTTTTTCTATCGAGGTTTTGGTGTTTTGATTAGGCATAAATTTGAGCTTTTAAATAGTGATGTTCTATATCAACACTTAAGCATAAAATCTATTTGCTGTCTAACTCATAATGAGACATACTATTTCAACTCGAATAGAAAATGTCAATAGAATCAGATTTATCGAATGGACGAATTTAGTTTTGCACAGAAGCAGCGCTTAGCTTATATCGACTTTAAGCTCTATTTTACTGGGATGGTAACTCGCAGTGAAATAGTCAGCCATTTCGAATTAGGCCTTGCCGCAGCAACCAGAGATTTAAAATTCTACAAAGACAATGCGCCTGAGAATATGGCGTATGACAACGTAGAAAAAAAATATTTCATCACAACGCAATTCAAGCCCATATTTAAACATGATGCACGCCGCACGCTTATTAAGTTAGCGAATAACATTAGCGATGGTTTTGATTCTATTGGTGATACATCATTCCCTATTGAATCACCAAGCCCTTTAAACGTGCCTGACATTGATATTATCGCTAAGTTATCTCAAGCAATTATCAACCATAAGCCTATTAGCGTTATATACACGTCTTTAAGCAGTGGTTCGGGTGCAAGAGAACTCGTGCCTCACTCAATTGTAGATAACGGCTTACGATGGCATTTAAGAGCGTATGATCGTAAATCAAAGTCATTTAGAGACTTTGTATTAACTCGAATCACTAAAGTTACCATTCAAGCACAGAAACCATCCCCTGAAGAAGATAAGTTAGAAGATCATCAGTGGATGCGTATGGTGCCATTACAAATTATTCCACATCCAAATAACGTTAAGCACCCAACTGCCATAAAACTCGACTTTGGTATGGAAAAAGGCATGTTAGAAGTTAACGTGCGTGCAGCAATGGCAGGATATTTATTAAGACGTTGGAACGTGGATTGTTCTGAAAGTGCAAGTCTTAAAGGGGCAGAATATCAGCTCTATTTGAAAAACAATCAAACACTTTACGGCGCAGAAAATCTCGCAATAGCGCCGGGTTACGTCTGAGTAAAAGCAACGAAAAATTTTGAAGCGTAAACAAACAACTAAATGTGTTTACGCTCTACTTAAGAATTAGGAACAGTTTTATATATGAATAAGCAACAACTAGCAGCCAAAATCTGGGAATCAGCCAACCAGATGCGTTCGAAAATTGAAGCGAACGACTACAAAGATTTTATTTTAGGTTTTATTTTTTATAAGTATGTAAGTGATCAGTTAGTCAGCTTTGTAAAAGAACAAGGTATGACTGAAGATGATATTAAGGCCTTAAGTGAAGACGATCCAGAAACCCTAGAATACGTGAAAAAAGAGCTAGGTTATTTTATCTCTTACGATAATTTATTTTCTACTTGGGTTGACCCAAAAGCAGATTTTGATGAATCAAACGTGCGCGATGCTCTATCTGCTTTTGCTAGGCTTATCCACCCTAATCACAAAAAATTGTTTGAAGGAATTTTCACCACTCTTGAAACAGGCCTGAGTAAGTTAGGTGAAAGTGCAGGTAAACGTACTAAAGCCATAAGTGACCTATTACACCTAATTAAAAGCATTCCTATGGATAGTAAGCTTGGCTACGATGTGTTGGGTTATATCTACGAATACTTAATTGAAAAGTTTGCCTCAAATGCAGGTAAAAAAGCAGGCGAATTTTACACGCCACACGAAGTGTCACTACTTATGTCCGAAATCACCGCTCATGAGTTAAAACATAAAGACAAAATTAAAATTTACGATCCAACTTCTGGCTCAGGTTCATTACTGATAAATATAGGTAGCTCTGTAGCTAAATACGCAAAAAGTAAAGACGATATTCAATATTTCGCGCAAGAACTAAAAGAACCTACCTACAACTTAACCCGTATGAACCTAATCATGCGTGGTATTAAACCAAACAACATCACCACCCGAAATGGTGACACCTTAGAAGATGATTGGCCATATTTTGATGAAAGCGACCCACTAGCAACTTACGAACCTTTGTATGTAGACGCGGTAGTTTCAAACCCGCCTTATTCACAAAGCTGGGATCCAAGCTTTAAAGACAGTGATCCTCGTTACTCACGTTTTGGTTTAGCGCCTAAAACCAAAGCTGATTTTGCCTTTTTATTACACGACCTATACCACCTTAAACCTGATGGTATTATGACTATTGTATTACCACACGGCGTATTATTCCGTGGCGGTGAAGAAGGCAAAATTCGAGAACAGTTAATTGAGCAAAACCACATTGATACGATTATCGGTTTACCAGCTAACATCTTTTTTGGCACGGGTATTCCAACCGTTATTATTGTGCTTAAACAGGAGCGACAAAACACCGATGTACTGATTGTTGATGCCTCTAAACACTTTGTTAAAGAAGGTAAAAATAACAAGTTACAAGCGTCTGATATCAAGCGCATTACCGATGTTGTAATTAATCGTGAAAGTAATGACAAATTCTCAAAAGTAGTAAGCAAGAAAACCATTTGTGACAACGGATATAACTTAAATATACCGCGTTATGTTGATTCTTCTGCTGAAGCAGAAAGTTGGGATTTACACGCCACCATGTTGGGCGGTATCCCTAACAGTGAAATCGATAGTCTACAAAACTATTGGCAAGCATTACCCCAACTACACGCTGCTTTATTTAAGCCTAAGTCTGCCGCTTACAGTGAGCTTAGTGTTACCAAAGAATCGGTAAACACTACTATTAGCCAACACCCGCAGGTGCTGGAGTTTATTACCACTTATAATCAAGCGTTTTCTACGATTAATGAAAAGGGCGGCTATGATGACTATTTAAATACTACCCTTATTCAAGGGTGGCAAACAGTTAACCGTAACCAAATCGAAGCAGACCTTAGTGAAGAGTTGTTCAGCCGCCTGGCACCTATTGCCCTTGTTGATAAATACCAAGCTTACCAATATCAAAATAACCAATGGCAAATCATTAGCGCTGACTTAGAAATGATGCAAACCGAAAGCTTTGCCGCCACTAAACAAGTGGATGCCAACATGGTGATAAAGAAGAAGGCAGGTAAAGATACCGAGGTGCAAGAGCCTAACACTCCTTGGAAAGGCCACATACTACCTTTTGACTTAGTACAACAGACCCACCTAAGCGAAGAATTACAAGCCTTGGCAAGACAAGAAACTCGTTTAAGCGAAATAGCCAGTGCATTGGAAGAAACTTTAGAGTCTCTAAGCGAAGAAGATAAAGGGCAAGATACTGTCAAAGAAAGCAAGGACGGTTTTGTGAATGCTGAAGTTGGTAAAGCAGCTAAAGCATTCTTAAAAGAGCAAAAAGACAGCAAAGTTAAGTTTGAACAGGAAAGCTACGAAGCAAAGATAATTTCAGCTAATAAACTAATTAACGAAGAAAAAGCAGTTAAAAAAGCAGTTAAAGAAGCAGCAATGGCCTTGCACCTTAAAACAAAAAACACCATCGAAAGTTTAACCGATGAACAAGTGAATGAGCTGCTACACCTAAAGTGGATAGAGCCACTTAGTCGAGAACTAGACGCTATACCAAGCAATCTTATTCGCCAACTTACCCTTCAAGTGCAAGCCCTTGCCGATAAGTATGCGACAACTTATTCACAAGTAGCGAGTGAAATTAAAAGCACCGAACAAGAGTTAGCCGAAATGATGGACGAACTGACGGGTAATGAGTTTGATCAGCAAGGCTTGGTAGAACTGACCAACTTGTTGAAGGGCGAATAATATGAATGTAGAAAAGAAAATTCCTGAAATACGATTTAAAGGTTTCGATGACGAATGGAAGCGTTTCACATTAGGAGAACTTGGTTCAGTTGCAACAAATAAGCGTATTTTTATTCATGAAACTTCGTTAATCGGCGATGTACCTTTTTATAAGATTGGTACTTTTGGCAGGGAGCCAAAACTGTTTATCTCTCAAGAACTTTTTGATAATTATAAAAAGCGATATCCGTTTCCTGAAAAAGGAGACCTATTATTTTCAGTGATAGGTAGCATAGGTAGAGTTGTCGAATATACGGGTGAAGACGAATATTTTCAAGATTCAAATGTTGTATGGCTTAAGCATGATGGCGCTATTGTAAATTCATTTTTAAAACAATTTTATTCTATCGTGGAATGGGAAGGGATAGAAGGAAGCACAATTAAGCACCTATATAACCGAACTATCCTAGGGACAAAAATTCAGAAGCCTTCCAAAGAAGAACAAACCCAAATAGGCAACACCTTCCAAAAGCTCGACAGCCTAATTAACCAACATCAACAAAAGCATGACAAGCTCAGCAACATTAAAAAAGCGATGCTGGAAAAAATGTTCCCTAAACAAGGCGAAACGATTCCGGAAATTCGTTTTAAAGGCTTTAGTGGAGAGTGGGTGGAAAGCTCATTAGCGGAAGAGGCCGTTGTAAATACAGGTTACCCCTTCGATAGTGCTGATTTTTCTGAAGATGGTGACTTATTAGTTATTACAAACGGTAATATTCAAAACAATTCCTCGGCTGTTGCCGGAAAAGTGGGTAACAGAATATCGAGCGATAAAGTTCCATCCTTAATCCAATACAAGCTCAATCTTGGAGACATTTTAGTCACCATGGATGGTTCTGTTGGGCGAACAGCTAAAGTTATAGAACGAAACCAAATACTTGCTCAACGGGTTGGGCGTTTAGTTGCTAAAAAGAATACCGAATTTCTCTATCAGTCATTAAATACAGGCGATTTCTTAGAAACTATGACCACCATCTCACACGGTGGAACAATCAAACATATCTCTCTATCAGAAATCGGTAGCTATATCTTGCAGGTTCCAAAAGATATAGATGAGCAAGCTAAAATTGGTAGCTATCTCAAACAACTAGATACCCTTATCAATCAACAGAAACAACAAATTACCAAACTGAATAACGTCAAGCAGGCCTGCTTGAAAAAAATGTTTGTTTAGCAGGGAGCAGTAAAAAAACATGATCACGTTTAAAACCGAAGCACAATTTGAACAGGCTTTTATTGAAATTCTTAGGCAAAAGGGCTGGGGTGAGTATCCTGTTCTAAAAAACAAAACTGAGGCTGATTTACTTCAAAACTGGGCGACCATTTTATTTGAAAATAATCGCCAACGTGACCGTTTAAATGATGTACCGCTTACGATGAGCGAAATGCAGAAAATTATTGAGCAAATAAAAGAGCTGAAAACGCCGCTCAAGCTCAATGGTTTAATTAATGGTAAAACGGTCGCTATTAAACGTGATAACCCTGCCGATCCTGACCACTTAGGTAAAGAAGTCAGCTTAAAAATATATGACCGCCAAGAAATAGCAGCAGGCCAAAGCCGCTATCAAATAGTGCAGCAACCTAAGTTTGAACGTGGTAGTCCACTTCGTAACGACAGGCGTGGCGATGTATTGTTATTGATTAACGGTATGCCGGTGATTCATGTTGAGCTTAAGCGTAGCGGTGTGCCGGTAAGCCAAGCGGTAAATCAAATTGAAAAATACAGCAAAGAAGGCATTTTTAGCGGTCTGTTTTCACTTATTCAAGTGTTTGTGGCGATGGAACCAAACGAAGCCAAATACTTTGCTAACCCGGGACTAGACGGTAAGTTTAACCCTGATTATCAATTTAACTGGGCTGATTTTATGAACGAGCCCAAAAACAACTGGAAAGATGTTACATCTGATCTGTTGTCGATTCCTATGGCACATGAATTAATAGGCTTTTATACCGTGGCCGATGATACTGATGGCGTGCTAAAGGTAATGCGCAGTTACCAAATAGCAGCCGCCAAAGCTATCTCCGATAAAGTGGCTAAAACAAAATGGAAGCAAATAGGCTCTAATAGTGACCGATTAGGCGGTTTTGTATGGCATACCACGGGTTCAGGTAAAACCATGACCAGCTTTAAATCAGCCCAACTCATTGCACAGTCTAAAGACGCTGATAAAGTTCTGTTTTTAATGGACAGGATTGAGCTAGGTACCCAGTCGCTAGAAGAGTATCGCAACTTTGCTGGTGATGGTGAAGAGGTGCAAGCTACTGAAAATACAGATGTATTAGTGACTAAACTAAAAAGCTCTAAACCATCTGATACCTTAATTGTTAGCTCGATTCAAAAAGTAAGTAACATTTCTGACGCCGTTGATGATGAGGGCACAGTTACTAACTCAGCAGATCTTGAAATAATGCGTGCAAAACGCATTGTATTCATTATTGATGAAGCGCATCGCTCTACCATGAGTGCGGGTAAAGAAGATAACGAAGGTATGTTAATTAGGATTAAAAAGACATTTCCTAACGCTTTATTTTTTGGCTTTACTGGCACACCAATTCATGATGAAAACCAAGTCAATAAAAACACTACCGCAGATGTTTTTGGTGACGAGCTACATCGTTATAGCATTGCTGATGGAATTCGCGATGGCAACGTATTAGGTTTTGACCCTTATAAAGTGCCAACCTTTAAAGATAGTGACTTAAGAAAAGCGGTTGCTTTAGCACAAGCTAAAGCTGCCTCGGAAGATGAGGTTTGGGCTGTTCCTGCAAAAACAAAAAAGTTTAACGAATTTATCAATGACGTGCCTATGGCTGGCTTCAAAGACGCCATGGGTAAATATCATAAAGGCATTGAAGACTATATTCCTAAAAGCCAATATTTAACTGATGCCCACCAAGAAAAAGTGGTGAGTGATATTTTAGAACAATGGGGTGTACTCAGCCAAGGTAATAAATTTCACGCGATTTTAGCCACTAACAGTATTAGTGAGGCGATTGATTACTACCGTAGGCTGAAGGTAGCGAAGCCCGAACTGAAAGTATCAGCTTTATTTGACCCTAATATTGATAATGATGGTGGAAACGATCGCAGCCCAACGTTTAAAGGTGATGGCCTAGACGAAATAATGGCCGACTATAATGAACGTTACGGGAAGAAGTTTGACTTTGCTCGCCATGCAGCCTTTAAAAAGGATTTAGCCGCACGCCTTGCTCATAAAAAGCCTTACGAACGTATTCATACTGAGCCTGAACAGCAATTGGATTTGCTGATAGTAGTCAACCAAATGCTAACCGGTTTTGACTCCAAGTGGCTCAATACCTTGTATTTGGACAAGGTAATGGAATACCAAAATATTATTCAAGCATTTTCACGTACCAACCGCTTATTTGGCCCCGATAAGCCACATGGCATTATTCGTTATTACCGCTACCCACACACTATGGAACAGCACATAAATGATGCTGTAAAACTCTATTCTGGTGACCGACCTATTGGTTTATTTGTAGACCGTATAGAAAGCAATCTTGAAGCCATGAATGATTTATCGGCTGACATTGCTGAGCTGTTTGAAAGTACTGGTATTGAAAACTTCGAACAATTACCTGAAGACACAGCAGCTTGTGCTAAATTTGCCAAATTATTCAAAACATTTAACCAACACTTAGAGTCGGCAAAGGTGCAAGGTTTGCGCTGGGATAAGCTGACATATCCATGTGGTGAAAATAATGAACGCGAGGTAACGCTTGCACTAAATGAGCAAACATACATTAGCCTTGTACAACGTTACAAAGAGTTAGCAAGTAAAGCAGAAAATGTTAGCACTGGTGGAGCTGAAGTTGCCTTTGATATTAGTGGCTATTTGACCGAGTTTTATACCGGTAAAATTGATGCCGACTACATGAATAGTCGCTTTGATAAATATTTAAAAGAATTAGACCAAGGTTACGATAAAGCCTCTACTGAACTTACACTTAACGAGTTGCATAAATCATTTTCATCACTTACTCAAAGCGAGCAAAAATACGCTAAATTGTTTTTACATGATTTACAGCGTGGTGATGCGCAGTTATCTGAAGAAAAAAGCTTTAGAGACTATATTAATGATTACCAAGACAATGCGGAAAATGCTCGAATTAACGCTGTTGTGGAAGTGCTTGGGCTTGATAAAGAGTTGCTTATAGAGTTAATTAAAAGCGATATTAACGAGAAAAACATCGGTGACTTTGGGCGATTCAATGCGCTTAAAAATAGTGTAGATAAAGCAAAAGCTAAAGCTTATTTTGAAGAGAAAGACGGCAGCACAATTCCTCCATTTAAACTAAACATCCGTATAGATAAGTTTCTAGAGCAATTTATTCTTGAACAATCTGAAGAATTATTTAGTGATGTATCAGCTGAGTTAATTGACGAAACTCAGACAACGCTTCCATCTCCTTTGGTGCTTGGTGATAAGAAGTTATATCGGGCATCTCAAATTTCAAAGCTTGAAAATACTGAAGAAGTTGGATCGGTTATTTTAAAAACGGACTTACCATATGAAGATAACCCAGCTTCATTGATGAGCAGTGGCTATTATGCCGAACTAAGAGAACTAGGTATTGTTTCAAATAGCGTATTAGATACCACTATCATTGCTTTAATTGAACTTGAACAAATAACCAAAGAATTAGACATCCCTTTATACCAAGATGGCCAAAGTGGCATTGTTTGGGCTTTAAAAGAGACTAGCGAAGGTAGCCGGCTTGATGAGTTTGTAGCCTATGCCGTTCAAATTGCAGGAGATGAAGGCTTTAGAACTTACGTTGAAAGTGCCATTTATGATGTAGGGAAAATGGCTTTTGGTGCTGCTTTCATTTCATTACCTAAGCTTTTAGCAGAAAAACTCAAAAAGAAACGAAAAGAAGTTAAAGAAAATAATGCTGAAAAAGATCAAATTGAAAATTCACCAAATGTTGTTGATTTTCGGTTAGCCTCTAGGTTAGTGGACAAGCAAAAAAAGCATAACGATTAATAAACTGGTGGCTTGAAGCAACTACGTATTTGATTTTTTACATCAGGATTAGTAGAAAAATAACGAATTAACTTAGGATATTTATGGGATTATTAGATAAAAAATATCGAGTCTTAAAACCTACAGACTCGTATTTATGCGACAAAATTGTTTTAGCGCAGGCATGGAAGAAAGCGCAAAGTTATATTCGTTCTACAAACTGGTATGCAAATACTTTTGAGTTAGATCAATCGACTTTATCACTCTCCTCTAATTTGGAACGCTGGAAAAAGGAACTAGAGTCGACAAGTTATAATTTGACCCCTTTAAGGCTAGTACCAGCGCCAAAATCTACCAAATGGGAGTTTGTTGAATCTATACTTTTTCCACCAGTTAATGAACCTACAAAAATATTAGGACAAGCAGAAGCTGTAGAAGGATTAAATCAAACTTGGCAACCGATAGGAATAAAAAAGGACGAAAGTGAAGAAATAGAGCGAACTGTTCCTCCCCTTAGACCTCTCGCACATGTTCCAATTAAAGAGCAAACATTATTTACAGCATTAATGATGTGTCTAGCAAATCAAGTTGAAACAATGCAAGGTGACACTTCAACGAAATTAGATGATGTTCATGAAAGAAGAATAGTTAATTATGGTAATCGATTATTTTGTCGTTTTATAAACGAACAAGCTGTTTTCCCATGGGGAAATAGCACCATATATAGTAAGTATTTTACTGATTACCAGAGGTTCTTAGAGCGCCCTTACTATTTTGCAAAGCAGGCTATCGAATCAAAAGTAGATAAAGAAAACGTTTTTGAAGTTCATTTGGATCTAAAAAGTTTTTATGACTACATTGATCGTGAAAAACTAACAGAGAGAATAACTAAACTTATAGAGGATTTTGATAAGGAAAAATCTCCAATACTTAGTTATTTACTTAGTTCTTTTGAACGTTGGTCATGGGACTCAAATTCTTCAAAGTTATATGAAGATGTTTGCCAAAAAGATCAAGAGACCATTCCAATGGGTATTCCACAAGGTTTAGTGTCCGGAGGTTTTTTTGCCAATATTTATTTATTAGACTTTGATGAAAAGTTTGCAGACTTAATTGGTAGTACAATTGCCGATAAATACCGATTAGTTGATTACAGTCGCTACGTTGATGATATGCGTTTGGTAATAGTTTCTGAAACCAATGAAAGCCAGTCAATTAAAGACGAACTAGAGTCTTTTATTGATAATGAGCTGAAAGAACTAGGGTTGAAGCTAAATAAAAAGAAAACTAAAGTTGAACCCTTTCAATTAAAAAGAACAGGTATATCCCAAAAGTTAAAAACCATTCAAGGGAAAGTAAGCGGTCCAATTTCTAACAGTGAAGTAGATGAACAGTTAGGTCATTTAGAAGGATTAATTAATTTAGCTGATTATATTCGTGCTGTGCCAACCAACTTATTAAGTACAAACCCTCTCGCTCTTATTGAAGCTCCAAATCATGATGTAAGAGAAGACACATTGGTTAGGTTTGCTGCTAATAAAATTCATAATTTACTAAAACAGAAACGAAGCTTTTATACTCAAGAGTTAAATGAAAAAAGTGAATTGGTTCCTGGTAGTTGGGATTTTTTACAAGAAAGAATGGCACGAAAGTTCATTGCTTGTTGGACTAAAGATCCATCTTTAGTTCTATTACTCAAAAAAGGTTTAGAGCTTTATCCTGATGTGAAAATCATCAAGGCTTTGATTTCACAGTTTAATTTTGTAAGGAATAGAAAGGATTGCAGGCAGTCTTTTGTCATGGAGTATTGTTTAGGCGAAGTGTTTAGGCATAGTGCTACAGTTATCCATAGTAAATCAAAATGGTCTTTTCCTGCTCATTCAAATCATCAGGATTTTTTCGAATATCTCCAATGCTTAGCCGTTGATATTCTCCAAGGGGTTGGAAGTTATTCTGAAGGAGTAAAGGAGCAGGCTCGCTTCTTACTACTAGTTAGAAACGATAGTTTACTGTCATATGAAGATAAGGATGATCAGGACTTCAATATTGTATCTAAGATGATCAAAGGTCATAGAACTATAGCGAATGACATGAACCATGAAGAGTATATTTCGAATGCTCTTATTGCGCATCAACTTTCAAAGAGTAATGAAAATGTTATTAGATCTCTATCGAACTTCTTAGAAAAAATCGGTAAAAAAGGAGCTATTAAAAAAGGTGTCAAACAATTAAATAAGCGAAATATTACAGACTTAATGACTGAAATTGCTAGGGAGTCACCATCCTTATTTTCAGACTTAATCGAGTATAGTAATAAAAATGACTTTAGTTGGCATAAGGCTGATAATTCAATCTGCAAGCAAGCAGGCCTATACCAAAAAGAAGTTCTAGTTAGTAACAAAACCCCTGACAGACTATACCCAATAATGGGGGTGATCAAGCATAACTCGAACCCATTTAAGCATGAAAACGCTGTTCTGTTACTAATCCATGAATGCCTAAAAGGTTTTGATTTTGAAAAGCCGATAGACTTAATTAACTCTCAGGTAAAATGTTCAAACTGGTCCTCAATTCAAAGCCTAGCATCAGAAATACGGCTAGAAGTGAATATTATCAGTGATGAATTTCCACTGTTTGAAGCTCCTGATTGGGTCTCAAAAGAGCATAAACCTTTATATCATATCGGTATGTTTATTCGTAATTGTCTAACTGGCTCATTAGATTGGTCACTGGGTAATTCATATAGCAATAAGCAAGGGCAATATAGTGGTATTAAGTCAGGGTATTTAAAACGCCAGTTCGGAATGATGCATTCTCCTGAAAGTATTAATGGTGAAGTCGCACCTATGAGCAGCTGGTTATCTGGTTTACTATTTAACCTACTTCAATGGCCAGGCTTAGAGGTATTTGATAAAGAGCGTATATGGCCGACTAATTGGGACTTAACTTCCCTTAAAAAGTTAATTGAAGCTAGAATTGAGCAACAAAAAGATATGTTCTGCCAACTATCAGGCATCCCAGGTTACGTAGAAAAAATAAACCTTGGATGGGACAAGAACAAACAAGATCTTGATGTTGTGATGGTGCAGTCGCTTTTGCCTCAGAAGTCCGATTTTGTTGAACACGGTTTACATTTAGATACAGAGGAGTACCGTGTTAAGCATAGACGCCATGTAGCATCGGTCGCAGAGTTAATTTTGCACAAAAAATATAGCCATGAATCTCTAAATAATGATACTTCAGGAAAGATAGACTTAATTGTTTGGCCTGAACTAGCAGTAAATACTGAAGATATTGATATTTTGAAAAGACTCTCTGATAAAACTGGGGCAATAATATTTACAGGATTAAATTTTACTAATATTCCTAATGTAGACGGGCCGAATAACGTAGCTAAATGGATAATTCCTAATAAACTAGCCAGTGGTAGATCGTTTATAGAAAGGCTTCAAGGGAAGTATCATATGATGAAGGACGAGGTAAAACATATAAAACCTTGGAGACCTTATCAGCTATTTATTGAATTACTTCACCCTGCATTTGAAAATGAAGATGGGTTCCGATTAACAGGCTCTATTTGCTTTGATTCAACTGACATTGCAATGAGTGCTGATTTAAAGAACAAGTCTAACGCTTATTTAATTCCAGCATTAAACATGGATGTTAGTACCTTTGATTCTATGGTTGATGCTCTTTTTTATCATATGTACCAACATGTGATTTTGGTTAACACAGGTGAATTTGGTGGTTCTGTCGCTAAAGCACCATATAAAGAGAGACATGAAAAGCTAATTACTCATGTCCACGGAGCTCAGCAAGTTTCTATTTCAAGCTTTAAAATGAATATGTTTGATTTTAGAAATGGGGGAGCCTCTTTTAAGAGTGGGAAGAAAGTTAAAACTAAACCTGCTGGATGATAAAGAAGTATATTAAACTACTTTTATATATGCATATAAGGCTGTAATGGCGGCCTGTGACCACAAAAACGAAGCGAAAGCCCATTATTAAAATTTAAAAGACTTCTTAAGTAACGAATATGCTGTGGATGCTTCGGTACTTATGGAGACTTTTAGTGCCTGAAGAAAAATCACAATATGAAAAAATACTTAAACGACAAGCTCGCCGTTTAGCTAATTTTACTGAATGTAAATTGAATCAGGCACAGAGAACCATTGCGATTGATTTCTACGGGTATAAGTCCTTAAAGGACTTAAAATTGAGCTTGGAAAATGGCGCAGCTCAACGAGATACAATAAACCTATTAGAATTCTCTTCATCGCCAGAGTGTTTAATTAGCCTTCAGCGTAATTGGGAAAAAATTAATGATGCCTTAGATAAAGTTGAGTACCTCGAAAGTTTTGATCGTACAGAGGTCATAGCTTGTATCTTAAATATGCCTAAAAACGAATTTGAAAGTGCCATCAATCAAAATTAAATAATCAAAAGTATTTTCTTCCAAAAAGATATAGAATCAAAACTTGGCTGTCGGGCAGCCTGCGCCTACTTTAAACAGCGGCAAAGTCGATGCACCCGAACAATTTATAATATTTAATTCAAATAAGCGTTTAGTAGGCCTTATTTGTTTGAGGATTATTATGAATTGCCCTATCTGTAATAGCAGTGATACGCCGAATTTCATTAAAGAAAACTTCAAATACATATTTGAAAGTTCAACTTCTAATTTTTTAAGTAGTAACCAAGAATTCGATAGTGAGTTAATATTTGATTCAAGGTTGGATGATTTAATTAGTTATCTGAATAAGTTTGGCTTTTCCTATCGAGATGAATCAATTAAAGATATTTCAATATATGCTGAGCTTTGTAGCTCTTGCGTTGTGGATGCTATTTCAGCTTTAGAGGATAACCCAGAGCAATCTAGACGTAAGATTAAGTCTTCCCATAATTATGAAACAGTTCCTATTCATCATTTTTCGTTGTCATACTTGAATATAAAAAGCCAATTAGATACTTTAAGGGCTAATGCATTATTAGAGTCATATGATTTCAGCCATTGCAGTACTGTGAATGAACTATTAAATGATACAGACATTAGTATTAAAGACTTCAACACATTAGTGGAAGATTACTTTAAAATTGATGTTGAGTTATTTGCAGAACTGCCCAAAGTGGATTTTTATGATGAGCTAATCAGAAGAATGAAAGATTCTGAAGTAGGTATAAAGTATAAGGAGCAACGACCTTTATACTATGGATATGATGCTTGTGAATTAGCAAATGCTACATGGTAATAGGTCTGTTTTTACTAAAAAGCATCATTAAATATAGTATATTTAACGGAAATCGTTACATACATATTATTTTTTATTGTTTTTTTTGTAATTATTTTCATATAAAACAGCATTCTACATTAAAGTTTACACTTTTATTTTATGTTTCTAGTAAGGGAAACCGTTCTAAATCATGGTTAACTTGAAAAGTTTTATTGAAAGCCGCTATTAAGCGGCTTTTTTTGTTTTATTAGAAAGTAGTCATACCGTATGAGCTCCGCTTTGCGTAAACCCAAATACATGACTGTGGTTTAACCCCGCAATATAAACCTGCCACAGTATCTGCTAGGAAATTTCTTTAAATCCAGCTGTAGCCTTGTGTTAATAAGGATCTTGAACAACACTTTAGCTATTAAAAATAATAGCGAAATAATAAAAGTGATTGAATCGAGGAATGCACAAATGCGTATGCTGAGCATCTATGTGATTGCTTTTACGCTGTTACTTGGCATATTTAATATTATGCTAGGGGAAGTTTTACATCAAAAAGTTCACCACACAGGTGGGCAGTTGGCAAAGCAAGTTTATGATTTAAAAATAGATGTTATTACTGAACGAGATGTAATAGCAGCGCTTGCTGAAAATCATGGGTTTATGCTCGAACCACACGAGGCACCACTGCACTTTTCTGCATTCATGGCAGAGGAAAGCGAGGTGTTCAGTTATAAATCAGTGAGCTTAAAGCTATACCATTGGCCTTCATGGATTGTTGAAAGTTATTTATTTATCTTATTGAATCTAATATTAATAGGAGTCGCTGTATGGAGTTATCGCTGGTGGTGTGTTTTATTTAAAAGTAAGCTTAAGCCTGTTTTGAGTGCACCTCAAGATGATTTACCATTTACATTAGCTAAGTCTGTTGAAGATAAAATTGAAGAACCGCATATAGATAAAAGTAATCAAGAGCTTAAACAACTTCCGCCAGAGAACGCGCTCACGACCTTGTATGCTATACAGAATAATTATAATCATCTTTTTGCGTTATTTTACTGTGGTCAGCCATTTCCACATAATATTGATTTAGAAAACCACTTTAAGCTCGTTATTGTAAAAGGCTTTAAAGAACTGTCTAAAATTTCAGTAAAACTTCTGCCTTCAGGCGGTTTGGCTATTACCTTAGAGAATATTTCCCAGACAGATGTTGATAATTATATGAAGCGCTTACATCAAATAATATTCCAAGCTGCGCTGGTATACCGTGGTGACTTGTCCCGTAAAGATGTAAAAGTAGGTGTGTGTAATTACCGTGATGGTGCTGATCAAACGATTGTTTATCAATTAACTAAATCTGCATTAGTGCAGGCTAAACAAAGTGCGTGGCAGCATATTCAACGAATTCCATTTAATTATACTCGTTCAATCGAGTTAGCTGAAGGTGCGGATACATTACCTGATTACATAACGAAGAAAAAGTTTATGTTGTTTTTTCAACCTTTGTTTGATTTGGCAACAGGCGAAATGTTACAGCATGAGGCTTTAATACGCATTAGACATAAGTCTTTAGGAATGCTATCTGCTCGACAGTTTATCCCACAGTTAACGAATGAGACAGCGATAGTGCAATTGGATCAGGCGGTTGTTGAGCAGGTAATTAAATTATTAGAAGCTGAGCCTAGCTCGTTAACGGTGAGTATTAACGTGCACCCACTTAATTGGTTTAGTCGTCAATTTTGGTTATGGTTTGATAAAAAAATGCGTAGCTTTAAAGGCTCGAATAAGCTTCAATTCGAGATTTTAGAAGATGATTTTTACCAACATCTCCCTAAACTAACGTCTGCATTGAGCGCTATTAAAGCCATCAGTGGTACTGTATTAATTGATAATGTGACCACCAGTAATAAAATAGGTTTACTGGAGCCTTATAAAATAGTGAAAGGCTTAAAGCTTAGTTTTGAGCTGATCCATAATATAGATAGTAATCTAAAACAGCAAAAAGCTGTTCGCCAAATTGTTTTGCAAAGTACACGTATTAATCTACCCGTATATGGAGTGGGAGTTGAGACACAATTGGAGCTCAATACATTAAAAAAATTAGGCGTAGTGGCGGCGCAAGGCTTTTATTTTACTGAACCACTGCAAGAATTTAATCAAGTAACATCTAGTTAGGTGTTACTTATAGAACACCCTTAAAAGTACATCAATTCGAAAAATGATTTAAATGAGTTTTCGATAGCGCAAACCGTTTAACCCCTGAAGTCCACCAGTATGTATAGCAATAATTCGACTGCCTGCGGGGAAAAAATCTTGTTCTATTAATTGCCAAAGCGCATACATCATTTTACCTGAGTAAATTGGTTCTAAAGGTAGCTGATACCGCACTTGCATCGCCTGGCAAAACTGCCAAAGTTCAGGCGTGAATTTTCCATAACCACCACCATGAAACTCAGTTAGTAATTGCCAGTTATTTTGTTCTCGTGCGGCTTGGCTGAGTATTTTTATCTCATTTATTAAATATTCCGCTTGTTTTAGCACCGCAATACCTAATACTTTAGTGGTTTTATTACTGCCTTCAATGAGCCCCGCTAGAGTGCCGCCACTGCCCGTAGGGCAAATAATATAGTCGGCCACTGGTAGGGATTGTGCCAATTCTTTTCCTCCTTGAAGGGCTGCTTTGTTTGTTCCTCCTTCCGGTAGGATGTAGGCGTTTGGGAACTGTTTTTGAAGTTGGGTAATATAATCTGTGTTATTACGCTCTTTATATTCTAAGCGGGTAACTGCATGTAATTGCATGCCGCAGTGTTGAGCAAACTGCAATGTAGGGTTATTTAGATCGAGTTCAGGACCACGAATAATTCCGCGTGTCTTAAAGTTTAGAAGCTTCCCAGCTGCTGCGCATGCATGGATATGATTTGAGAAAGCCCCTCCAAATGTAAGTAATTCGTTTTTCTTTTGAGCCTGCATAGCAGATAAATTATATTTTAATTTACGCCATTTATTGCCATTTATAGAATGGTGCAGCAGATCGTCACGCTTAATACTTAAAAATAAATTTCTTTTTTTTAAGTTATCTCCATCTATTTGTTTTAACGGTGAGTTTTCATTTATCGTGCTGAGTTTTAACATTATTGCCTCTTTATTTCTTTGCAATACTTGCGACCTAGGAAATATATACAATACTTAGAAAATCGTACTAATATTTAAGTAGCTATATGAAAAAAAGGCTTTTTTCATTATTTCCATGGTTGCAGCAAGGGATAGATCCTAACTGCATAATAGGTGTTGCTACATATGCTAAAACCGTGAATGCAGTTTGTTTGAAGCAAATACAAGGCTTGTGGCAAATTGAGAAAACACATACAGAATACGTGACAGACCTTCGTGATTATACAACGGCGATTACTACCTGTACAAACGAAGTAAGTCGCCAAACATGTGCTGTTAATTTAGTAGTACCACATTATTTTTATCAAATCTTGCAGATGGAAAAGCCTAACCTGACAGATGAAGAGATTATTCAGTCACTGCCGTGGACGAGTAAAGATCTAGTTAATATCGCCCCAGAAAATATTGTCGCCGATTTTATTGATTATCCAATTGCTTTACCGATGCAAAGTAAAAAAATGAATGTGTTTATAACTGATAAGCAGCAAATAATACCGCTTATCAATTGTTTTATAGATACAGACGCCGTATTACGTTCGCTCACTTCTGAAGAAATGGTACTGCTTGCTTTATTTGGTAAAAACAAAGATGCACATATGTTGGTGGTTCAACACGCAGATACTGAACCAAGAATACTCATTGTACGAGATGGTCAGTTAGTTTTGGTTAGGCGCTTAAATGGCTTTATTGGTATTACAGATAAAGATAGTGCAGTTGTTGATGCATTAGCTTTAGAAATACAGCGTTCAATGGATTTCTTTGAATCGCAATTAAAACAACCTCCGATCCGTAGTGTGCAATTACAGTGTGACAGTTTGTCTTCATTAGCGGTGCGTGCAGAGCTTGCTGAGTTATTACAAACTAAAGTCGTCGACTTTCAACCTAATTCAGATATGGCTAAAGGTGTTGAAAAGCAGTTCTATTATGCTTTAGGTGCGGCTCTATTGATGACTAATAAGGATTAATCAGGTGAAGAATAGGATTAATTTTTATCATAAATCATTAAGAAAGCGTCGTGACTTGATGCCACTCCAAGGTGTTTTAGTTATATGGACTATTGTTGCTTTTATAGTGACAGCTAGTTGGGGAGGCTTCACATTACAAACACAACATAATAAAACTGAAAAAGATGGAAGCCAGCAACGATTAGATAGTCTGTATGTAGAGCTTGAGGCAATAAAAATTAAGCTGGCAGAAAAACAAAATAAAGACCGGTTAGTTACAAAGTTAAAGTTAATCGAGCAAGAAATAGCTCATAAGCAGCAAATATTCAGTTATTTAAAAGTAGTTAACGAATTATCGGGCACTGATTATAGCCGAATAATGATTGATTTAGCGCGTCACCATGAGCCGAGCATTTGGTTAACTGAACTGATATTTGCAGGGAAAAAAATTACCCTCAAAGGACAAACCTCCGAATCAAGTCAACTACCTATTTGGCTAAGTAATTTAAAGCAATCACCTTACTTTGCAGGGAAAGAATTCTCAGTATTGGAGTTTAATAAAAAAGAGGATGGCATTAATGAATTTAATGTTTCATCTGAGTTAGTTGTTAAAGGGAATTCGCTATGAAGACGAATAGTAAAAAAAGTCTACGTAGTTGGCCTTTATGGGTGAAATATCAAACACGATTTGAAGCACTACAGTTACGCGAAAAATATGCCGTATTAGCTGTTGGTTTATTTTTGATTATTTATTTAGGTTGTTGGTTTTTAGTGCTTCCACAGCAAGAGTCGGCAAAATTACAGCAAGACTCGTTAAAGGCCATTAAGGTTGAGTTACAGCAGTCTCAAGTTCAGTTTGCAATGTTAGAGGAGGCGTTAAATACCGACTATACAAAAGCGCTTCGTCAACAAATAATCAATGCAGAACAAGCATTAATAGATACTGATGAGAGGTTGAGTGCGTTTAGCCAAGGCTTTGTAGCTGCTGAGAGTGTGCCTGACATGTTAAGAGGATTATTAAAAAGTCATCCGAATGTCAAAGTATTGAGCTTTAAAGTGCTACCGGCAAAAGGGATTGATGTTGCAAAGCTAGGTGAGCAAGATGCGCAAGTTTTATTTTTTGAACATCAAATGATTTTGACGTTAGAGGGCGAGTACTTTGGCCTGCAAAACTATCTTGAATCACTTAAAAAAAACCAAGAAAAGTTGTTGATCCAAGAGTTTAATTATCAAGTGACAGTATATCCAAATGCTCAATTAACCATACAGTTAGCAACGGTAAGCGCGAATGAAAAATTTCTTTCACTGTAGTTTATGGCTGATATCAATATGCGCCAGTGTAGCTGCGGTTGCACAAACTTTAAAAGATCCGACTAGACCGCAAACCATTACAACAAAGGGAAGCGGGAATGTGTTGACTGGAAATTTGATATTGCAGTCAATAATAAAGAAACAGCAAGGGTATAAAGCAATTATTTCTGGGCAATTATATGCCATTGGCGATCAGATAGATGGCTACAAAGTGCTAGCAATAAACTCTAAAAGAGTCGTACTAGCGAATGATAACAAGCAAATAAAATTAGATTTATATGACTATGACATTAAAAATTAATTTTCCCCACAAGTTGGCTGTTTTATTGCTGTTACCTATTATTTTAAATGGTTGTCACAGCTTTTCACCAGGTAAAGGGATCAAGCCTCATATCGAGCAAGAGTTAAAAGCACTTCCAAATAATACGCCTACAGTTGCACCGTTAAATGTACCTGAGGAGCTAGCTCAAAGCCTATTATCTTCAGTGGGCCCTCAGCAGAGTTTAAATAACGAGCTTTCGGTGAAGCGTTTTGAAGTATCTGCTAATAATGTTGATATACGAGCCTTTTTTGCAGGTCTTACGGACGATACACCTTACAGTGTTGCAGTACACCCAGAGGTAAGTGGAACAATTAGCTTAACCTTAAAAAGCGTAACATTTGATGAGGTTATTACCGTTATTAAACGAATGTATCCGCTTGATATTATTAACGAAGGGCGAATTGTACAGGTACTTCCCGCAAAAATGCGTACAGAAACTATTCCTGTTAATTATTTAATGATGAAGCGAAGTGGCCAATCTACAGTCAGTGTTGTTGCTGGTGGTGTGAGTCAAATGGCGGGAAATAGTAGCTCAAGATCAAGTAACAACTCAAGTGATAGTGACCAGCAAAATGGCCAATCCAGCAATAATCAGAATATTGAATTGAATGGTTCTCGTATACAAACCACAAATCAAAATGATTTTTGGAAAGACTTAGAGATCGCTTTAAAAACACTGGTTGGTACTGGAGAGGGGCGTTATGTTATTGCCAGCCCTCAGGCAAGTTTAGTGACTGTAAATGCTTTGCCAAGTGAAATTATGCAATTGAAAGATTTTTTACGCCAAAGCCAAGAAAACTTGCAACGACAAGTTATTTTAGAAGCGAAGATTGTCGAAGTAACTTTGAAAGATGAGTATCAACAGGGGGTTAATTGGAATGAAATTGCAAGCTCTATAGGTAGTACGAGTTTGTCATTTGCAACAACGGCCGCAGGGCAAATTAGTAACAGCATTTCAGCCACGCTTGGTGGCGTTTCAAATTTAGTTATCAATAATGCTGATTTTACAGGTGTGATTAGCTTATTAGAAACCCAAGGCGATGTACAAATGCTATCAAACCCAAGGGTAACAGCAACTAATAATCAAAAAGCAGTAATTAAAGTCGGTCAGGATGAGTACTTTGTTACTAATGTTTCAAGTACGACGGTTACAGGTAATGCAACAACAACAACACCAGAAATTGATTTAACACCATTTTTCTCAGGGATTGCATTAGATGTTACACCACAGATTGATAAATACGGCTCAGTCATTTTACATGTTCATCCGTCTGTAACACAAACAGAGGAACAGCAAAAAGTAATTACTTTGAATAATGACGAATTTATCCTACCGCTGGCGCAAAGTAATATTCGTGAATCTGATACGGTGATCCGTGCTCAAAGTGGTGAAATTGTGGTGATCGGTGGTTTAATGCAAACGATCACAACGGATGAAGAATCAAAAACACCGCTACTAGGCGACATACCATTATTTGGTAATCTTTTTAGAAGTGTGCGTAAGCGTCAAGAGAAGAAAGAGCTAGTTATTTTATTAAAGCCAACTGTTGTAATGCCTGATACGTGGAAGAAGCAACAAGCTCGCAGTCGCCAATTACTTAATACTTGGTATGAGAATTAATCATGTATTTGAGCTTTTTCAATCTAAGTGAAATGCCTTTCACCTTAACCCCAAACACCGAGTTCTTCTGTGCACTTGCACCGCATAATGAAGCGATGCAAGTGTTGCTTACGGCGCTAGAAATGGGGGAGGGGTTTATTAAAGTAACGGGCGAGGTAGGCACTGGGAAAACGCTTTTATGTCGTAAATTGTTAAATCAAATAGAGCAAGACTTTACGGTAGCCTATTTACCAAACTCTTACTTAAACCCTGATGAACTACGCTGGGCATTAGCTGTTGAGTTAGGGATGGATCTAAATAAAGAGCTCGATCAGCAAGCCCTAAGTCAATTAATTAATCATCATTTATTAAGTCTGCAACAGGCCGGGAAAAAAGTGGTGTTATTGATCGACGAAGCGCAGTGCTTGAGCTGGGATACGCTAGAAGCATTGCGTTTATTTACTAATTTAGAAACCGAGAGTGAGAAGCTAATTCAGGTTGTACTATTTGGGCAACCTGAGTTGGATGAAAAACTAGCGAATAGCCGTGTTCGTCAGTTGCGTCAACGGATTGGTTTTTCCTATCAATTACGTGCAATGACACCTGCTGAAGTTGTGTATTACATAAATCATAGGCTACAAGTTGCAGGTTTTAATGGGCCGCAACTATTTACGCAGCAGTTAGGGTTACGCATAGCAAAAGCTAGCCGTGGGGTCCCGCGTTTGGTTAATGTGCTTTGCCATAAAGTACTGTTGCAAGCCTACGGTGAAGGGGTGAATGAAATAAAGATGCTGCACATTTACAGTGCGGTAAAAGACACTGAAGATTGCCAAAATACGCACTTAATAAATTATTGGAGTTACATAGTTGCCAGCTGCAGTGTGTTAGTGATTGCTGGTATTTGGTTTTGGAGGCAATGGCTATGAGTGTAATTAATTCGATGCTTAAAAGCATAGAGCAGCGTGAAAGTGGTGCAACACTGCCGTTTGCGCAAAAAAGTATTGTCGTTGCCCCCATTTATGATTACCAAACAATTGCACTGAAGTGTGGGGTCGTTTTAATCGCAATCACAGCAATTGTATTGGCTTATATTTATCTACCAACGGCTGATAAAAAAATTAAGCGTGTAGATTCAATTGTAGAGAGATCAGCAACCAAAGTAGCTATCGATCCATTAATTAAGAGTGAGGTATTAGATAAACCTAACACGTTAGTCACCGCTGGTAAAAATAAGCTTATGAATTCGGCATCTTATGTAGAGGAAAAAGCATTAGTTAATGATAGTGGGGCTAATCAGGTTACACGTTTTCAAAAGCCAGCAATAAACCAACAGCCAATGATGAAAAGTAATAGTGAGTCAGGGGGGGCTGTTGCAGCCGTAGTATTGAAAAGCAGTGCACCTGAAATAGTGAATGCTGCAATCAGTAAACCGATGATTAATAGCTCTGAAGATACCTTTAGCATCAAAAAGGCTTCAGTAATAACGACCATGGATCAGCAAAATTCAGCCTTGTTGGCACAAGCCAGAAATGCGCTAGAGTTTGGTTTACAACAAGAGGCTACGGATGATCTGGTACTTATTTTACAGCGTGACCCTGAGCATATTGAAGCGCGTAATTTATTGGCGGCAAGTTACTTTTTACAGCAGGACATTCTTGCTGCGCAGAGTATTCTAGAAGAAGGCATAGGGTATGATCCTAACGTGTTGCACTGGCGCGTATTGCTCAGCAAAATTTACATTACTCGACGTCAGTACAGTATGGTTTTACAGCTTCTCGGCGATGAGTTTGAACCGCAAGCAGATAATCAATTTTGGACTTTAAAAGGCACTGCTGCGCAGCAACTAGAGGAACATGATGTTGCATTGCGATGTTTTGAAAAACTAACTCGATTACAGCCGCAAGAAAGTAAGTGGTGGTTAGCACTGGCAACCTCTAAAGATGCGCTTGGGGATTACCAAAACGCAAAGCGTTATTATCAAACAGCTCTTAAAATGGGAGGGTTGAGTCCGGTAATACAAAGCCATGCAGAGCAACGCTTGTTAGCGATCAAGGAGGTATCATGAGACCTAGTTTAAGAATGCGTTTGGGGGATCTTTTAGTTGATGAGCAGATGATCACAGAAGCGCAACTAAGTGAGGCTCTTAATGCGCAAGCTGCAACGGGGCGTAAACTCGGTGCAACGTTAATCGCACTTGAGTTTATTAGTGAACCTCAGTTACTACGATTTTTAGCCCAGCAACTTAAAGTGCCATTTTTAGATATTTCACAACGCAAAATATCCCCAGAAGTGTCTAAGTTGCTATCAGAGGTTATGGCTAGGCGTTACCGTGCACTTGTAATTGAAGATAATGGCGACTCAGTACTTATAGGTATGAGTGATCCGGCTGATTTAAGAGGGTTAGATCAACTAGGGCCAATATTTGCACCAAAAAGAATTGATTTGGCGGTAGTGCAAGAAAGCCAAATTATGGTTGCATTCGATAATGTCTATCGTCGTACGGAAGAGATAACCAGCTTTGCGGAACAGTTACATGAAGAGTACGAGGATGTTGAAGAATTTGACTTAAACTCTCTCGGTGATGATTCTTCAGATGCAACTGTTGTTAAATTACTACAGTCTATTTTTGAAGATGCAGTACAAGTAAGGGCATCGGATATCCATATCGAGCCAGATGAAAGTATGTTGCGTATTCGCCAGCGTGTTGACGGTGTATTACAAGAGCACATATTACATCAGGTGAAAATTGCCTCT
Organism: Pseudoalteromonas sp. Ld20; assembly: GCF_045064175.1. Lineage (NCBI taxonomy): Bacteria > Pseudomonadati > Pseudomonadota > Gammaproteobacteria > Alteromonadales > Pseudoalteromonadaceae > Pseudoalteromonas > Pseudoalteromonas sp. Ld20. Next base: position 64,172 of record NZ_JBISHB010000044.1, on the reverse strand, counting down.
GCATTAGTATTACGTCTTAAGTTGATGTCTGGCTTAGATATATCAGAAAAACGTCTACCACAAGATGGCCGATTTAATATTAAAGTTCATACACATAGTATTGATGTGAGGTTATCCACGATGCCGGTGCAGTATGGTGAATCGGTAGTTATGCGGTTACTTGATCAATCAGCTGGATTACTAACTTTAGATGAAACAGGTATGCCGACGCATATTTTGAAACGCTTGCGCAGTATTTTAAAGCGCCCCCATGGGATGATTTTAGTTACAGGGCCGACAGGGTCCGGGAAAACGACCACTCTTTATGGGGCGCTAAGTGAGCTTAATCAGCCTGAAAAGAAAATTATTACAGTTGAAGATCCTGTTGAGTATCGAATTGGCCGTATTAATCAGGTGCAAATAAAAAACAAAATAGGGCTCAGTTTTGCCAGTATTCTACGCACTGCATTACGCCAAGATCCTGATATTTTGATGGTTGGTGAAATGCGAGATCAGGAAACCGTAGAAATTGGCTTAAGAGGTGCATTAACAGGGCACTTAGTCTTATCAACGCTACATACCAATGATGCGATCACCAGTGCAATGCGTTTAATTGATATGGGCGCGCCAGCCTATCTGGTTGCCAGCTCATTACGTGCCATTATAGCTCAACGGCTAGTAAGGCGAGTATGTGAAAACTGCAAAACGCAATACCACCCTGATCATCAAGAAACGAGTTGGTTAAAGTATTTGAAAGTTGATGTTGCTAATAGTCAGTTTTGGTGTGGGAAAGGATGTACTGCGTGTAACCATACGGGCTATAAAGGTCGTGTTGGGGTGTTTGAGCTACTGGAAATGGATGATGCCATGATGGATGCATTACGCCAAGATGATACGCAAGGTTTTTCTGACGCGGCTAAAAATAGCGCTCAATTCACACCTTTATCAAGCATGGCACTAGAGTATGCAAAACAGGGCCTAACCACATTGGATGAAGTGTTTAAAGTTGCTGAATATATCCCTGAGATAATAGGAGATGACGATGCAACTTTATAGCTACCAAGCTAAAGATCATAAAGGAACATTAGTAAAAGGCAAGCTTGAAGCGGTCAATCAAGCCGGCGTAGCTGATAACTTAATGCGTCGTCAATTTATACCAATAACGATCACACTGATCGAGCGTGAAAATGATATTCAATTTCCAGGTTTACAACTATTTAAACAAAAAGTAGGCCTTGACGACATGATTATGTTTTCTCGGCAAATGTATTCATTACTCAAAGCAGGCATACCTATAATTCGTGCCATTGTTGGGTTAGCAGATACTACACAAAATAAAGAGTTTAAAGCGGTTTTAACTGAGGTTATTAAGCAGCTAGAGCAAGGTCGAGATTTATCTAGTGCAATGAGCATGCATAATAAAGTGTTTAGTCGTTTGACTATTTCGATGGTGTTGGTGGGCGAAGGTTCAGGGCGTTTAGAAGATGCTTTTTTACAACTTGCTAATTATTTTGAAAAAGAACAAGACACACGAAAACGTATTAAAACAGCGATGCGTTACCCTATTTTTGTTATCGCAGCTTTAGTGATAGCCATGGTGATTTTAAACATTTTTGTAATCCCCACATTTGCCACTATGTTTGCTCGATTTAATGCTGAGTTGCCTTTGATGACGCAGATATTAATAGGAACCAGCCACTTTTTTGTTAACTACTGGTGGTTACTATTATTGATAATTGCAATGACTATTTTTTTCTGGAAGCGCTACTTAGCGACTGAACAAGGTTTGTATAACTGGGATCACTACAAGTTAAAAATCCCTTTTGTAGGCCATATTATTCATCGCTCACTTCTTGCTCGTTATAGCCAAAGCTTGGCTATGGTACTGCGCTCAGGTGTACCGATGACTACAGGCTTATCGCTTACAGCACAAGCCGTTGATAATAGTTACATGGAAAAAGCTATTTTATCTATTCGTCAGGAAATAGAAAAGGGCGATAGCTTATTGCGAGCTTCGCGTAGTAGTGAGCTGTTTTCGCAGCTGGTATTACAAATGGTTGCAGTGGGTGAAGAAACAGGCCGTGTTGATGAAATGCTACAAGAGGCTGCTGATTATTATGAGCGAGAAGTTGATTACGATTTACGTAGTTTAACTGCGAAGATAGAACCTATTTTAACTGTATTTGTTGCCATTATGGTCCTTATTTTAGCGTTGGGTATATTTATGCCGATGTGGAATATGATGTCAGCAATAAAGGGGGGGTGATAATGCTCAATATGGCGCAACACAATAATGGTTTTTCACTGTTTGAAATGGTTTTAGTTGTGATTTTGTTGGCCGTAGTTATGAGTGTAGCTGTACCACAATTTATGAATGTTAAAGAGCAGGCTCATAGTGCAAACATTGATGCTGTAGCGGGTGGTTTTGCCAGCGCAGTCGGGTTTGTCAGAGGGCAATGGGAATTAGAAGCACGACCTAAAGGTAGCGCTGCTTCACGGTTTGTTACTTATATTAATTATGGAGGTGTGGTTGTAGGAGTTGATGGTGAAACAGGTACTCCTACTAGTGATGAAACAGAGCAAAAAGACACACGGGCATTAGCAATGAGTAGTGCAAGATGCCAACAGGTGCTGAATGTGATTTTACAAGATGCGCCAAGCAGTACCCTAAGTAGTACAGTGTCAGAGGTTAAAGATGTACGTTTTTTAGTAAGGTACGACGCAGATGCGTTGCAGTGTATCTACTATCTTAGTCATTCTTTAGATGCTGAAAATATCCCTAAGAATGGTAAGCAATTAATTGATACCAAAGGGTTTTCGTACTTTCCTAAAATAGGCAAAGTGCAAATTTTTAAATCTTAAGTAATAACAAAAGAGGCTTACTTATGAAAACGCAATCAATGAATAGCAATGAAATGAACAACCAAGCAGGTTTTACCCTAGTAGAATTGATCATTGTGATCGTGATCCTTGGCATACTTGCGGTAACGGCTGCTCCGCGCTTTTTGAACTTACAAGGCGATGCAAATGCATCAACACTTGAAGGTTTGCAGGGCTCTATTCGCAGCGGTATGAACATCGTTAATGGTAAATCAATAATCTCAAGTGATCATAAAAAACCAACCGCAACAGTAACGGTTGATACAGGCGCTGCAGTTGATACTATTTATGGTTATCCTGCTGCGAGTACTGCTGCATTTGAAGCTTTCTTAGATGTTGACTTTGCAACTGGTGATGCGGGTGACTTTAACTTAGACGACACGACTAAAGCCGCTACTGGAACTGCAATTATTTTTCCTAACAGCTATGTAAGCACAGATGATTGTCGTATTGAATATACACAAGCTAAAGACTCTAACGATGGTACCCCGCCAGTCAAAGTTGTGGCGCCAGTATTAACAATTATACTTACAGGATGTTAATCATATAGATGGGAAGCTCGACTAAGCAACGATTGCGTGGCTTTACTTTAGTTGAACTGATAATTACTTTGGTTATTTTGGGTATCCTGTCGGTAACGGCAGGGCCCAAATTCTTAGGTAGTTCAACCGAAGACGCCTATTCATATCGTGATCGCGTATTGGCCGCACTACGCACAACTCAATTACGAGCGATGCAAAACAGTGCAATAGCGAGTTGCCATAAGTTATACATAAGCGCAGTGTTAATTGCTGGGCCAACAACAGATACATGCAATGGAGGAGCGGATCCTAACAACCAAGACGATTTGGTAGTGAAGATAGACACGCAACGTAGCGAAATAGTATTTACTGCGTTAGATGGTCAAGGATCGCTATTTACTGAAATTAATTTTGACCCATTGGGGCGAAGTGATCGAAATTGCAACAATACATGTCGAATAGATGTGGGGTTAGCTGGTGTATGTATTAGTGGTGAGGGGCTGATTTATGCGTGTCCTTAATACGGGTTTTACCCTTATTGAGCTAATCATTAGCATTGTTATTTTTGCGATAGCCCTGACAATTATTACCGGTTTAATTGCGCCGCAGGCGCGTCAAAGTGCGGATCCTATTTTACAGTTACGTGCTAATGAATTGGGTCAATCATTAATGAATGAGATCCAAAGTAAGGCATTTGATGAGCATAGTGAACGTGCGCCGCCGTTTAGACGATGCTCAGAGAGTGGTTTGGCTGCACCAAATTGCACCGTTGTAGCCGATTTAGGTGCCGATAGCGGAGAAACCCGGACTACGTATGATGATGTGGATGATTATTTAGCACTCAATGCTCAGCCTATAACAAATAGCTTAGGTGAGCAGTTAACGCAGTATCAAGATTTTAGTGTTGCCGTTACTGTGGTTTATGACAGTGACCGTAATAGTACAACCGTAAATGATGGAACAACATTAAAGCTCATCACACTTATTGTTAGTGCTCCAAATGGAGAGCAATATGGGTTTAGTGCTTATAAAGGTAATTACTGATGTTTAGCTTTATAAAACAATGCGGGTTTACCCTTATAGAGTTATTAATAGTCATGGTGATTGTGGGGATATTAGGGGTTACTTCGGTTGCTTATATTAATGCGGGGGTAAATATCTACAGCCAAGGTGTTGAGCGTCAAGAAGCCGTTGCACAAGCACGATTTATGCTAACACGCTTAGCTAAAGAGCTACGGCACGCCACACCAAACTCTCTTCGGTTACAGTGTGAAGGAGGGTGCACATTTGATCAGTGTCTTGAGTTTATTCCTTTCCAATCAGCGACTCATTATACCGACTATCTACCAACGTCAGCCCCTTTTAATGTTACAGCGGTAGACTTCGAATTAAATAATTTAGCACAGCCAACAATTGGAAATTGGGCCACTGTATACCCATTACACCACAGTGATTTATACGATGTAGCAAACAATAAACGATTACAAGTAACAGGGTTTGTAAGCTCAACAACGAGCGAGCTGGATCAATGGCAATTTAGCCAAGCATTTATGCAAGAGTCGTCATCAAAGCGTATCTATTTACTGGCTGAGCCTGTGAGCTTTTGTGTTGAAGGTAATGCCTTATATCGATACCAAGATTATGGTTTTAATGTAAACCAATTAAATGCAGTACAGCTACAGGCAAGCAGTGGGGTAAAACGAGATTTACTTGCGCTTCATATAAGCAACAACTTAGTTAGCAATGAGTTTTTCAATTTAGATGATGCAGCGTTAACACGTAATTCTGTATTAAATATTCATGCAATTATGACGTTTAATGATAGTGAAGCAATGATGTTTAATCATGAGGTGCATATACCCAATGTACCTTAAAAATAATAGGAATCAAGCAAGTCAAAATGCCGCTCGTCAAAAAGGTAATTTACTCGTTGTTACACTGGTGATTATTGTTGTATTTTTGATGTTGGGCTTAGCGCTAGTGAAAATACTTTCTGCATCAGCACAACAAAATATTATTGAGTATTATGGCGCTCGTGCTTATATGGCTGCCCAAAGTGGGTTAGAAAATGCTTTAACAGAGCTTTTCCCGTTAAATAACCCTGCACAGAATTGCGCGGCAGTATCAACGACGCTAGCTTTGCAAGTAACTTATCTTGAAAACTGTGTGGTTACACTCAGTTGCAAGCAATACTTGGCTGTGCCAGATAGTAGTAATAGTGCTGGTACTGTTAGTATTTTTTATCTGCAAAGTACGGCTATTTGCGCCCCTATTGCATGCGCCATTGGTGAGGCTTGTCGAAAAGATTATTGGCAAACACAACGTACATTGAGCGTTGAAGCGAAGACCTTACCATGATGATTTACCGTACATTAATACTATTAGGATTGCTATGCTGTAGTTGTGTGTGTGTAGCCGCAACGCCAAAAATAGAAGGCCGCTTTATTGAACTGCAAGACACGTATGTTTCACCTATTTGGACCAAAATAAATTTTCAACAAGAATATGATGTTCCGCCTGCGGTGTTTATGCTTTCGACCAATCAAGGCGGTAACCCTGCAATAGTACGCATACGCAATGTGACTACAACTGGCTTTGAAGCTCTACCACTTGAACCTACAGGAGAAGATGGTGAGCATATTACCATGGGGGCGCATTATTTAGCGGTTGAATATGGCGTACATGAATTCCCTGATGGCACAATCATGGAAGTTGGTAGCACAGATATATTGCTTGAAATTCAATATGGGCCTCAATCTAATTATGTTTTGCCGAAGAGCTATAAAGGCGTTACCTTCTCGATGCCATTTACTACACGGCCAAATTTTTTTCATTCACTACAAACAATCAATAGCTTGGAAACAACTCCTCCGAGAGATGCGTTAAGACCATTTTTAACCGTGGCTGTTGAAACTAATTCATTAACATCAGTGGGAGTAAATATAGCGCTTGAAGCATCAGAGACAAGTAGTGGCTTAATCAAAAGCGAGACAATTGCCTACCTTGTTGTGGAGCCAGGAAGTAACCGTACTTTTGTGGATGATAATCAAGTCGAAGTGTTATGGGAGAGTTTTTTCACTGGGTATAAAGTGGATGGTTGGAGTGATGGTTGTAATTACTTTTACTTTAATAATGACTTTGACGTAGCCCCTTTAGTTGTCGCAAGTAAGAATAGTCGGGTTGGTGAAGATGGGGGGTGGTTACGTAGTTGTAATTTAACACGAACTCGGCTGGGTATAGTGGTTGATGAAGATAGAGATGGCGATAGGGAGCGTAATCACCCAAATGAAGAGGCATCTATTTTAGCCATGACGAGTACGTTTGTATCCAACGGGGACATTTTGAGTTGTGATACGCTCTTTCCAGGGGCTATTGCTACATACAATAATGGACAGATTCAACTTGTTCAAGGCGTTACGGTTACAGACAACAATGCGAATGTTTTAACAACAATGAATTACATTTCAACTGCGATTACTAATATTCCTTTATGCAATGGTCAGCCTTGTGCTGCAAAGGGAGAAAATTCGCTGACCGCAGGGCAAGCTTCACGGGTGCCTACAATAGCAAATGATGGCTCATCTGGAAGTGCCATACCAACGAGTTTAGCGGGTGATTACTTTTTTGATGAATTGCAAATAACGATGGTCGAACCTGAATACAGAGTAACAAAGCCCACCCGAATATTTGTGCAAAATTCAGACTCAATATTATCAACCGCTTTTTTAACGGTCGCTAATACGAATATAGTTATTGAAGATGGTGCGTATTTGGCTATCTACATTGATGGTGCTGTATCGATTGGAGCGAGTGTCGACTTTAACGCATTTTTAGTCGCAACGGGAGAGGTGCGTATTGCGCAAGAAGTACAGTATACGGGTATGATTACCTCTGGCACTGAGATTATAGCAGAGCAAAGCTCTTCATTTACGGGAACACCAGTACCGAATAATATCCCCGGTTTTTGTGGAATTACACCACCAGTATTATTAGATCATTACCGCATATCCATGAGTGATAACAAGGGTTTAACGTGTCAGGCTAAAGAAATGACGCTTACAGCATGTGCGAATGATGCATGTGATGTACTTTATGCTGAAGAGTCTACACTCGATCTTTCGCCAAGTACCAGCGGGTCACAAAGCTGGGTTACAGGGGAGAACATAACATTTACAAGCATGACAGATATACGCTTTGCTAAGCGTACGGCTGGTCAAGTGCAATTTGGTTATAACTTAGCTGATCCATCAGCGCCGTTACGTTGTTATATTGGGGGGATTAATGTTGGCCTTGGTGGATGTAAAGTCACGTTCTCTGATGCAGGGTTTATTTTTAGAAATGACAGTGACAATAACACCTTAATACCTACTCAGTTATCAGGAAAACCTTCTGATACAGGCTTTAATGCTAAACAGTTAGCGATACAGGCTGTTAAAACCAACACAACAACAGGAGTCTGCGAAGCTGCTTTTCCTACCGATGGAGAAGTTGCAATTGATTTGGCTTATAGCTGTAGTTCGGGGTCTGTTTGTAGTGATGAGTTGGCGCTTGTGAATAACGGTAATACGCATGCAATTGGGCAAAGCTATCAAGCGGTACCACTAAAGTTTAGTAGTGAATCCAAAGCTGAGATTACCATTAATTACCCTGATGCAGGACAGGTAAGCTTAAATACTAGGTTAAACTTGATACTGGATCCTGCAACCAATCTATCAGTAAGCTTAGCGGGGAGTTCAAATGAATTTGTTGTTAAGCCATTTGGCCTTGCTATAAACTTTCCTAATGACGGCAATAATGCATTTGCAAGTGATGCAAACGGCAGTTTATTAAAGCTCACTGGTGAGCCATTTTCATTGAAAATGAATGCGGTACAATGGCTTGTTGGACAAGATAACAACAATGATGGTTACCCAGATGATTATTCAGTAATAAACAGCAATGCAATCGCTAAACACTTTATTGGTGAGTCACCCAATGTGACACCTTCCACCTTATTACCTTCGGGCGGAGTATTAGGTAATCTAGACGTAGATACACTATCCGCGTTTACTGATTCGGGTAGCTTAAGTGAATCCCTATCACAATATAATTATGATCAAGTCGGGATTATTGATTTAGCTGTGGGCTTGCAAGATGGCGATTACTTAGGTGCTGGAGATGTGCGAGGTGAGATCACCAATGTTGGCCGTTTTGCTCCATCTCAATATGTATTACAAGGTATTCAAGCCGCTGCTCAATGTACACGTTATGGCAGTAATCAAACCTACTTAAGTGAGCCATTTTCACTTGGGTTTACAGTACTCGCTCAAAATCATAAAAATCAAACAATGAAAAATTATGTGGGTGGGTTTATTAACTCAAATATCGTAGTTAATGCTGAAAACAGTGAGGCCGGTAATTATGTATCCGCACTTGATTTAACACCAAGGCTGCAGAACATAGACTCACCAGCATGGGGGAGTACACCTGCAGACGCTGGACAATGGCAATTAAACGACCTCGACACCATTTTGGCACGCCAAGAATTTAATGACCCAGATGGGCCTTTCGAAAGTGTAAACCTTATGGCAACACTAACAGGGCTTGAGGGGGCTGCTTTAATGGGTGCTAACGATAACCCAATAATTGCGGGGAGCTGTGTGGCAAATTGCGATAGCGTTAGACTTAATAGTGCACCAATTAGTTTTCGGTTTGGGCGTCTGGATTTGGGGAATAATGCAGGTTCTGACTTAGATGATTTACTCGTACCAATGGAGATGCAATATTATAATGGTACTGAGTTTGTTCGTAATGCCAATGATAACTGCAGTGTATTTACGCACCCTGAAATAAGTCAAATTTCACCGGCATTACCTGTTCTTAATTATGTTTACAGTACAGGCAATAGTGGTGTCTTTGAAAATGGTAGTTACCCAAATACTAACGGAATTTATGCGCAACCTCAGGGTATTGGTATTTTTATAATTGAATACGATACTGAAAATTGGCTTGAGTGGGATTGGCAAGCTGATGCTAGCCAATTAAATCCTAGAGGAATACTTCAATTTGGCAGTTTTAGAGGAAATGACAGAGTTATTTACTGGCGTGAAGTCCGATAATAGTAGTATGTCCAGTCAATCTCAAGATACAGAATTCAGTGTTTTACAGGGGATGGCTATCAAGGCGTGATTTGACAAAAATGGCAACGCCTGTGAAGCATCCTATAGAGAAGCTTAAAAGCAGATTTATACTGCGTTACTGTTATGAGAGACTAATTTTAATAAGGGAATAGCCATTATTTGCAATCAATGCCTTGTTTAAATCACTTTTAATTCCAACTGAAGCTCGCATCTTGAGGCTAATTAGGTATAAACTCAGATAATTTTTGAACAAAGCTTGTGTTTTGCCTTGCAAGTACATAGCATAAGAGTTTAATTATAAAAAATAAATAATGACCAAATAATTGCCGCTTTTTGGGAATGGAATATATGCGAATTGCTCCTTTATCTCTGTTAATTTCAGCAAGTTTGCTTGCATCAAGTGCGTTTGCACAAGATACAGCGACGGTAACTGGGATTGAATCTGAGATCAGTATTAAACAAGCTGAATACGATAACTCTACACAGATACTTGAAAAACATTTAAAAGAAGAAAGTCAGTTACAAAGCCAACTTGATTTATTGCGTACTCGTTCAACTGCACTCGATAAAGAAAAGAACCAAGCACTTGATGCAATGAACGAGATGTACCGTCGTTTAATTGATGATCCAACGCTTGATATCAGTACCGCACAAGCACGTTATCAACAAGCCGTGGTTGATCATAAACAAAATAAAGATGATATAGCGATGCAGTTGGCGGCAATTGCATCCCACCGCAAAGATATTGAACAAATTCGCGTAGCTAAACATACCCAGCTAAACACGCTTGAAAGCTTAAAAGAACAATTAACAACAGCACGAGTAGAGCGCTTGCGTAACGAGTTTACCCGCGAGGGAACGTTAGAAGTTAATCACACCATCAACTGTAAGCGTACAGAAACGCTAGCAGCGTGTGAGCAACGCGGTCAGCAAATGGGTTTACAAAAAGCAACAAAACGCTTCGTAGATCAAATATTTGCAAACCTAACTGAAGAGCGATTGGTTGAACCAAAACGCAATATGGCTGGTGCGCAAGTACAAATATTAAGTAGCCATGTAGTAAATAGTGCATTCAGTGGTCAAGGTAATTACAACGTAAATTTAAGTGTTACCATGCGCGGAGATGTTAATAGCAGCCGTTTATGTAACTTATTAAGTGTTGATAATCGCTATTGTTCTGAGTACGGCACACCACTGAGCACACCTTATCAAGCAAGTTACGGTACTAGCTACTCAGATAGTCAGTTAACATTCAGTGATAGTAAGGATAATGACGTAGTTTCAGTGTCGCGTTTAAATACGCAGTCGGTTCGAGACTACTCAGTAAAGCCAATGTTGATGCCAAAAGTTGATCCATTGGTTGTTGATAACAACAAAAATAGAATGGTTGAACTAACACTGCGATCAAATGTATTTGATGATGAAGTGTTTATTGATGGTGTGAGTTTTGGCTCAACACGCTTAGCGACTACTTTGCCAAGTGGCGTACATGATGTTGAAGTACGAAAACAAGGTTACCAATCATATCGTGTGCGTGTTGATTTGCGTAAACCGCAAACCATTCATGCCAAGTTGGTAAAAAAGCCTGAGTCGATTGCTGCACCGACATACACTCGAGAGCAACGAAATACAGCATCTACGACTACAGCGGTTGGCAATGCAGCCGGTGCGGCTGTGGTTGTTATTCCAGCAGGCACGTTTGAAATGGGTGATATCAATGGCAACGGACTTGCTAATGAGCGTCCTGTTGTTGAGAAAACCATAGCCAACTCATTTGCAATGCAAAGCAAAGAAGTATCAGTCGGTGCGTATAAGCAGTTTGTTACCAATAGCGGTTATAAAACAGAAGCTGAACGCAATCGTGGCTGTGCGTATTATTTAAATGGTGAGCCAGTTTGGGAAGCTAATTTAAATTGGCGTAACCCTGGCTTTGAGCAAGGCAATGATTATCCAGCTGTATGCTTAACCTATAATGATGCTAAAGCATATGCTGATTGGTTATCAGGTCAAACAGGCCAACAATATCGCTTACCGAATGAGGTTGAGTGGGAATATGCAGCTCGAGCGGGTACTAAAACCGAATACCCATGGGGTAATGAAATCGGTAAAAATTTAGCCAATTGTGGCTGGTGTGGTAGTGAATGGTCAAACAAAAGTGCATCACCGACAGGTGCTTTTGCGCCAAACGCATTTGGTCTCTACGACACCGTAGGAAATGTATGGGAATGGACTCATAAGTCAGCTCAGCAATCGGATGTAACAGTTCGAGGTGGTGCATGGAATTTTGCACCGAGTTTAGCTCGCGCTTCAACTCGTTTGATTTTAGCGCCGGACTTTCGTGCAAATTATATCGGTTTTCGCTTAGTACGCGAGCGATAAAAATAATTTAAAAAGGAAGCAATGCTTCCTTTTTACCCAATTAACAAAGGTAGCTGCGCTTTGTATTACTGAAATAATTCAGTATGTTAAAGTAGAGTCAGCTAACATAAGAACGTTTTCAAAGGTCATCCAGCCTCATGTTTAAAAAGCTCCGTGGTATTTTTTCAAACGATCTATCGATCGACTTGGGTACAGCCAATACCCTTATTTATGTTAAAGACGAAGGCATTGTCCTTAATGAACCATCTGTTGTTGCGATCCGTCAAGAACGCGCTGGTGGCCCTAAAAGTGTTGCCTCAGTAGGCACCGAAGCAAAGCAAATGCTTGGTCGTACTCCAGGTAATATTAAAGCGATCCGCCCGATGAAGGATGGCGTAATTGCTGACTTTTATGTAACTGAAAAAATGTTACAGCATTTTATTAAGCAAGTTCATAACAACAATTTTATGCGTCCTAGCCCACGTGTACTTATATGTGTGCCATGTGGTGCAACTCAGGTAGAAAAACGTGCAATACGTGAATCTGCAATGGGGGCGGGTGCGCGTGAGGTATATTTAATTGAAGAGCCAATGGCGGCTGCAATTGGTGCGGGTTTACCTGTGTCAGAAGCAACGGGTTCAATGGTTGTTGATATCGGTGGCGGTACAACTGAAGTCGCAATTATCTCACTTAACGGCGTAGTGTATTCATCATCAGTGCGTATTGGTGGCGATAAGTTTGATGAAGCAATCATTAATTATGTACGTCGTAATTTTGGTAGCTTGATTGGTGAAGCGACAGCTGAAAACATTAAGCATCAAATAGGGTCAGCTTTTAAAACTGATGAACCGATTGAAATTGAAGTGCGTGGTCGTAACCTTGCTGAAGGTGTACCGCGCTCATTTACGCTTAACTCGCACGAAATATTAGAAGCACTGCAAGAGCCATTAATGGGTATTGTAAGCGCTGTGATGGTGGCACTTGAGCAATCACCACCAGAGCTTGCGTCAGATATCTCAGCTAAAGGTATGGTACTAACAGGCGGTGGTGCACTGCTTAAAGACTTAGACCGTTTATTAATGGAAGAAACAGGTATTCCGGTAGTGGTTGCTGATGATCCATTAACGTGTGTAGCACGTGGTGGCGGTAAGGCACTTGAGATGATAGATATGCATGGTGGTGACGTATTTAGCTACGACTAATGAAGTTAATGTTTGGGCGTGCCATCTCTTTGCAACTGCGACTTTTTGTCGCAGTGCTGTTGAGTATCATGCTGATCGTAGGCGATCGTTATACACAAGGCGGCACCACGGTTCGCACCAGTTTAAATACGCTAGTCAGCCCATTATTGTATTTAGCTAATTTACCCTATGAAGTTTTTAGCCTTGGTGCTAAAAGCTTGCATACGCGTGATCAACTACTAACCGAAAACGAAGCATTAAAACAAAAGCAATTACTGCAAAGTGAACAACTTCAGCAATATCAATTTTTAGCCAAAGAAAATCAAAAACTGCGGGCATTACTTGGCTCTTCAGCTAAACAAGCTAACCGTAAAATCATTGCACAAGTACTGTCAGTTCATTCAAACCCATATAGTCACCAAGTGGTGATCAATCGCGGTGCGATTGATGGTGTTAGTGAAGGGCAAGCTGTGATTGACGAAATGGGCGTGGTAGGTCAACTTACAAAAGTGGGATCAACAACCTCTCGTGTACTTTTAATGACAGATACGACCCACGCAACACCGGTGCGCATTTTACGCAATGATGTGCGCACTGTCGTGGAAGGTGTAGGGAAAATAAACTCAGTAAAACTCTCCCATGTACCGCATAGCCTAGATGTACGTTATGGTGATGTATTGGTAACATCAGGTCTTGGTGGCACGTTTCCTGAAGGATATCCTGTTGCAGTTGTGACAGAGATAAACCGCGATGAAGGGCGTCCGTTTGCGCAAGTATACGCGGAGCCAATTGCTCAGCTAGACCGAATTCGCTTATTAGTGATCTTATGGCGTAGTCAACAGGAAATTATCAGCGATGAATAGCCGACACACATTACTTATCGGCTTTAGCATCTTTTTTGCATTGATCATGGCACTGATGCCGTTGCCGTTTTCATTTGAACCATTTCGTCCAGACTGGGTTCTACTCGTTTTAATGTACTGGTCATTGGCGGTTCCGCATCGTTTAAACATTGGTACTGCTTGGGTGGTGGGACTCTTAATTGATTTAGCATCAGGCTCGCCATTAGGTGTAAACTCACTCACTTACTCAATTTGTATTTTTGTTACTGCGAGTAATTTTCAAAAAATCCGTAACTTCTCGATTTGGCAGCAAGCAATATTGGTTGGGCTATTTTTAACGCTTTATCATTTAATGCAATTTTGGCTGAATCACTTTTTAATGGATGTGTATTTTAATCCGCAATACTTATGGCCAGTGGTTACTGGCATGCTAAGTTGGCCATGGATTTTCTTGCTGCTGCGTAAATACCGTCGTCATTTCAGGATCCGATAATGCAAACCGCCATTTATTTAGCGTCAGCTTCTCCAAGGCGCAAAGAATTGCTAACTCAGCTAGGCATTGAATTTTCGCAATTTAGTGTGGATGCCGACGAAAGCCAGTTAAGCAACGAATCTCCACGTGAGCTGGTTGAACGTTTAGCGCGCTTAAAAGCTCAAACGGGCGTGACTATGGGTTACACCGATCGCCCTGTATTGGGCAGCGACACTGTCGTGGTTATCGACAATCAATCGCTAGGTAAACCACTGGATAAAGCGGACTTTATGGCAACGTTAAAGCGTTTGTCAGGGCGAGAGCATCAGGTGCTAACCGCAATAGCATTTGCTACGCCAGAGCGAGTAATGAGTTGTGTGGTAACAACACAGGTCAGCTTTAAAACATTATCAGATCAAGAGTTAGAAGATTACTGGCAAAGTGGCGAACCACAAGATAAAGCCGGTGGTTATGGTATTCAAGGGTTAGGTGGTCGATTTGTAACGCATATTTCAGGTAGCTATTTTGCAGTTGTAGGCTTACCTTTATATGAATGCGAAAAATTATTAAGCGAATTCTTAAGTAGGTAACATGAGTATAGAATTACTGATCAACGTCACTCCGAGTGAAAGTCGTGTTGCTTTGATAGAAAATGGCGTATTACAAGAGATCCAACTAGAGCGAATTGGTAACTTAGGGATTGTTGGTAATATTTACTTAGGTAAAATTAGTCGCGTATTGCCGGGTATGCAAGCCGCATTTGTTGATATTGGTTTAGACAAGGCTGCATTTCTACATGCATCAGATATCGTTAATAGTGCTTCAATTGTAGAAGGCGTTGACGATCAACCAATAAAAAAAGTGCAAGACATCCGTGAGCTAGTTCGTCAAGGACAGTACATTATGGTGCAAGTGGTAAAAGATCCACTGGGTACTAAAGGTGCGCGTTTAACCACAGATATTACAATTCCTTCGCGTTATTTAGTTTTTATGCCGGATGCAACTCACGTGGGTGTGAGTCAGCGCATAGAAACAGAAGAGGAACGCGCGCGATTAAAAAATATTGTTGCTGATTATTCCGATGAAAACGGCAGCTTTATTGTTCGCACAGCAGCAGAGGGTGCAAACGAAGCTGAACTGCGCCACGACGCACAGTTTTTAAAAAAATTGTGGGAAAAAATAGTCGCAAAACGCAAAAAAACCAGCAAAGAAAGCATCCTTCATGAAGACTTAACTCTCGCATTTAGAACCTTACGTGATTATGTAGGTGAGGACATGGAGCGCATTAGAGTTGATTCAAAGTTAACATATGAAGAACTAAAAGCCTTCACTGCTGAATTTGTACCGATACTCTCAGAGGTACTTGAATACTACCCAGGTGAGCGCCCGATTTTTGATTTATTTGATGTTGAAAACGAAATTCAAAAAGCACTACATCGTAAAGTGGAACTTAAATCAGGTGGGTATTTAATTATCGACCAAACTGAAGCAATGACCACGGTTGATGTAAATACAGGTGCCTTTGTTGGTCACAGGAATTTAGAAGAAACCATTTTTAATACTAATGTTGAAGCTACTTCGGCAATAGCTCGTCAGCTTAGGTTACGAAATTTAGGTGGCATAATCATCATCGATTTTATTGATATGATTAGTGAAGATCACAAACGCCGCGTATTACATTCACTGGAGTCGGCACTGGGTAAAGATCGTGCTAAATCAAACATTAATGGCTTATCTGCGCTTGGTTTAGTTGAAATGACACGAAAACGAACGCGAGAAAGCTTAGAGCATATTTTATGTGATGTGTGTCCCGCGTGTTCAGGACGAGGTTCGCAAAAAACAGTAGAAACCGTTTGCTATGAAATACTGCGTGAAATTGTACGTGTGAACAGAGCATATGCAGCAGACAAATTTATGGTTTATGCAGCACCAGCTGTGAGTGAGGCCTTGATTAATGATGAATATCATAACCTTGCAGAGCTTGAATTATTTATTGGCAAGCAAGTAAGCATTCAAACCGAAAGCCTCTATAGTCAAGAGCAGTTTGATGTGGTTATGATGTAATGAAAGCAAAGACGGCCTGTTTTTTTTGTATCCGTAAGTTATGGCAAGCCTGTGCTATAACATTGGTGCTGCTGGCCGTTATTGTGTCCGTATTAAAATATACACTCCCGTACGCTAATGATTATAAAGGTGACTTAGAAAATTACCTTTATGAAAAGTTTGCCGTTAATCTGTCAATTGGCGCTATCTCAGCGAGTTGGCATGGCAAAGGACCCTCTATTGTATTGGAAGAAATTTCCTTTGAAGATAATCAAACATCACCTATAGCATTGACGATTGCCAAAGCAAGCTTTGAGTTAAATGTATGGGAAACCATCAAAACGCAGCAATTAAAATCCAGCTACTTTGTAATTAACGGCTTTCATGCCAATGTTAATATACCGAGCATGTTGGATTCAAAAAGTACGGATGTATCTTTTGAGCAAAAAGAACTAATTGAAGGTTTATTCCTAGGTGAAACCGGGCATTTTGCTGTAGAGAATAGCAGTCTTAATTTTATGCTGGGAGATGGTAAAGATCGCCGTTTAATTCTTGAAAATATTGTTTGGCAGAACGAACCTGAACAGCATCTAGGAAGTGGTACTTTGGCTTTGCCGGGGATTTCGGTTGGCACGTTTGATGCGCGTTTAGCGCTCGTTGGCACTACTTTAGAAAGCATGGCTGGTGATGTTTATATACAAGCTGGCAATGTTGATGTTTCTAAGTGGCTTGCGCAATATATTAATGCTAGTAAAGAGCAGCTCAATTCAGATATTAATTTAGAGTCTTGGGTGAGTATTGAAAAAGGCTTAATTAAAGATGTCACCGTTAAATGGCTACCCAGCTATATTAATTGGCAGCAAGATACAAAAAATCACCAATTTAGCTTAAGTGAAGGGGGGTTTCACCTTTATCCATTTCAGCAAGGTTGGCGTTTAAAAAGTACGGGTTTAGGCATTAAAAATGATCAGCAATATTGGCCTGATTTTCAATTTGAAGCGCAGCTAGATAAAAAACAAAAGCAGTTTTGGATACAGCAACTTGATTTTGACTTGGTTTCAAAACTGGCTCAATTAAGCAACTTTGCAGTCCTTGATCAACTTATCAACCTTCAACCAAGTGGGCAAGTTGATTACGCTTACTTTCAATATTCGTCTCCTGAGCAATGGCAATTATGGTTTGAGGCGCAGCGGCTAGGCTGGCTTGCTAAGCAAGGTATTCCAGGCGCGCAAGATTTACGTATTGATGGATTGTTAAATCAAGACTATGGGCGTATTAACTTATTTGGCGAGCATAACCAATTACTCACCGGCGATACGTTTAGTCATCCAATAAAATATAATCAGCTCAATATGCAAATTGATTTGGCCAGCAGTGAGCAAGGCTGGCAGATAAGCAGTGATAATATTTGGCTTGATAATGATGAGGCAACAATTGCCGCTGAAATGAAGCTTAGCTTAGGGGGGCAACCTAGGCTTGATTTATACGCCGAAGCATTCGTTCCTAACGCGAGTATTGTAAGTCATTACTTCCCACTCCCAGTTATGACCAATAGTTTAGTTGATTATTTAACTGGTGCGATTAAAGGGGGAGAAATACCACAAGCGCAAGTGTTGTTTTCAGGGCCATTAACAGGTTTCCCGTTTGCTGATAATTCAGGGCAGTTTGAAGTGTTAGCCCAAGTTGAACAAGCACATTATCAATTTGCGCCTAATTGGCCTGCAGTGACAAAAGGTAGCGCAAAGCTGCATTTTGAAAATGAACGTATGGATATTTACTCTCAACAAGGTGAACTTGTTAATTTAGCCGTGGGTAATGCAGTGCATGTGAGTATTGCAGATCTAATGGATGCAGACATTCTTAATGTTAAAATTAACAAGCAAGCAGATGTAAAAAAACTATTACCTTTTTTTAAAGCCACCCCCATTGCAGCTCCTCTGGCAAATGTATTTGAAGTGATCCAAGGCCAAGGTGAAGCGAGTGCGGATATAGAGTTGTTGGTTGATTTAAATGACCTGAATGTAAATGCCAAAGGGGTTGTTAACTTAAGCAAACTCCCCGTTTATTTAGCGCAACCAGGCGTACAATTAGAGCAAGTAACAGGCAAACTGTATTTTAATGATGACCATATAAGCTTAAAAAATGCCGAAGCAACGTGGTTAGGTATGCCGCTTAAGGTTAACTTTGATGGTAAAAGTATCAAAGATAGCTACCGTGGTGATGTGGACATTAAAGCACAATTAAACGCACACACCTTGATTAAGCACGGGCAAGGTCTTTTAAAAGATTATTTAAGTGGCGAAAGTGAAGTTGCTATAAATATAGGGCTTAATTTTTTAGCTGATGGTTTTAATTATCATGCCAACGTGAGCTCTCAACTTAAAGGGCTCAAAAGTGAATTACCTGCACCTTATACCAAAAATGCAGAGCAAGTTTGGCCACTTAGCGCCGTTATTCAAGGCGATAATATTTCAAACTTGATCACTGCTAATATCAATAAAAACGTGTACTTTAATGGAATTTTAGCCAACGACACTGGCCAACTCAGCAATGCTCATTTAATTTTAGGGGCACAAGATTTAGGTTTGAACCGTGAAAACTTAACGGTAGCGATCAATTTAGATCAAACCGATCTGCTGCCATGGCTTGGTTTAATTAAACAAATAGTGAGCATTAACCAAACAGCATCTGATGCTCAAGGAGTACTTCCTCCCCTCAGCGAAGTGGTTGGCAAGGTGCAGCAATTAACGATCGCGGATATTGCATTTAATGATTTCGAAATGCGTTTAGCGCCTGTTGATAACGACTTAAGTTTAAAGCTGAACGCCAAAGAATTACGCTCGCAGGTGTTTATTCCTTTAGGGCAATTAAGTCGTCCTATCCATATTGCTACTGATTATTTAAGAGTTAACTTTACGCCTTCAAATGACAACTCCAATATATCAACAATTCCTGAAAACTATACATGGTTGAACGATTTACCCGCAATAGAATTTGAGTGCGCAGACTGTAAAGTGGCAAGCTACCAACTAGATAAAGTGAGCGCATCGTTTTATGGTGATGGGCAAAAACTAACGGTATCAGAATTAGTTGTTGATAAAAGTAAGCATATTTTACGCGCAAAAGGCGAATGGAAAAATGGGCTCACACAGTTTAATGGCAATATGCAAAGTACTGACATAGGTGAGTTATTTGATGAATTTGATATAACCACCACAGTTAAAGACTCAACCGCAGATATTAAATTTGATTTAGCGTGGCAAGATGCGCCTTATCAATTTGATATACCCAGTTTATCAGGGGATTTAGATTGGCAATTAGGCGAAGGTCATTTAGCTGAAGTCAGTGATGGTGGAGCGCGGGTGTTTTCATTACTGAGCCTAGATTCATTGGTGCGTAAGCTTAAGCTCGACTTTAGAGATGTTTTTTCAAAGGGATTTTTCTATAACAGCATGCAAGGCACTATGCAGTTGGACAAAGGCATTGCTTATACACAAGACACTAAAATGGATGGTGTACCCGCAGATTTAACCATTAAGGGCCACACTAACCTTAATACCATGGAAATTGATTATGACCTAGCGGTTGCCCCGCAAGTAACCTCAAGTATTCCCGTGATAGTTGCGTGGATGGTAAACCCTGTTACCGGTTTAGCTGCGTTGGCGATTGACAAAGTACTTCATTCTGCGCGGGTTATCTCGGAAATAAATTTTAAAGTTAGCGGCAGTATGAGCGATCCTGTTGTACAGGAAGTTGATCGTAAAAGTCGCGAAGTAACTATTCCGCAAGCTGCACAAAATCAGCCACAAGCAGCGCAAAAGTCTCATGAGTTAACACTCAAAGACGCCGCAGTGACAGCCACTCAATGAGAGTTTTATTATGCAACCAATGATAGTTGCTATGCAGATGTGCTCAGGCGTGTGTGCAGATGAGAATATCAATCAACTTAAACAACTACTTTTAAAGCTCCCTAAAACACGGCCATTACTGGTGTGTTTACCTGAGAGCTTTTTAGTGTTTGGCAAAAGTGGCCAAGATGCATTAGCCGTAGCAAAGCAAAGTGATTATTATCAACAGCAATTAAGTGCTTTGTGTCGTTTACATGATATTTGGTTAGCAGCAGGCACATTACCGATCAGTGCTAACAATGATCGCTATTTTGCAACATCGCTACTATTTAATAGCAGTGGCGAGGTGTTAGCGCAGTACAACAAAATTCATTTATTTGATGTTGATGTGGCCGATGGCACGGGTTCATACCGAGAATCAAACTTCACACAAGCAGGTGAAAACGTGGTCGTGGTTGATTCTCCATTTGGTAAAATCGGCCTCACAGTATGTTATGATCTTAGATTCAGTGGTTTATTTAGTGCATTGCAACGTCAAGGGGCTGAAGTTATTTTAGTGCCTAGTGCATTTACTACGGTCACTGGCGAAGCGCATTGGCAACCTTTATTAAAGGCCAGAGCGATTGAAACACAAAGTTATGTAATTGCCGCTGCACAAGCAGGGCAACATGAAAATGGCCGCGCAACATACGGCCACAGCATTATTATTTCTCCTTGGGGCGACGTCCTCAGTGAGCTTGCAAATGGCATAGGGTTTATTGGCTGCCAGCCAGATTTGAACCAATTACATGCCATTCGTCGAGATATGCCCGTGCAATCTCACCAACGATTTAGAGAGCATTTATTATGAATACGGTTGAACAGCATTTATTACACGACAGCCAGCTAAATCGAGAAGAACTCGAAAAAACGCTTGGTTTTATTCATCAGCATAATGTTGATTACGCTGATCTTTATTTTCAATCTAGTCACCATGAATCATGGGTACTGGAAGATGGCTTAGTTAAAGAAGGCTCATACAACGTTGAGCGCGGTGTCGGTGTGCGCGCTGTAAGTGGTGAAAAAACAGGCTTTTCGTACTCAGATGCAATCAATCTTGAGGCGCTTAACAAAGCCGCTACAGCTGCGCGTAGTATCGCCGAGGCGGGTGAGAGTAAAGCAATTCAAGTCTTTAGTGATGTAAAAGCCAAGCAGCAGTTTGCACCATTACAGCCAATTCAAAGTATGAGCGATAACGACAAAGTAAGTTTGTTACGTGAGCTTGAAAATTATATTCGCGAACTAGCCCCAGATGCAGAGCAAGTGATTAGCTCAATGTCAGCCGTCTATGAAGAGATATTGATTGCCGCAAGCGATGGTACATTTGCTACTGATATTCGCCCATTGATCCGCTTAAACTGCTCAGTACTACTTGAAAAAGAGGGTCGACGTGAACGCGGTGGCGCAGGTGGCGGCGCACGTTTAGATTATGGTTATTTTAAAGAGTTAGTCGATGGCAAACCACGTTGGATGGAATACGCAGAAGAAGCTGTTCGCCAAGCAAAAGTAAACCTAGAAGCCATTGATGCACCCGCTGGTAGTATGGAAGTGGTACTTGGTGCAGGCTGGCCTGGCGTATTACTACACGAAGCTGTTGGCCATGGTTTAGAAGGTGATTTTAACCGTAAAGGTGCATCAGCATTTAGCGGTAAAGTAGGTGAGAAAGTCGCATCTGAGTTATGTACTGTGGTAGATGATGGCACTATAGCCGATCGCCGTGGTTCACTTAACGTAGATGATGAAGGCACACCAGCGGCTTACAATGTACTGATTGAAAACGGTATTTTAAAAGGGTATATGCAAGACAAGCTAAATGCACGTTTGATGGGAGTAAACCCAACAGGTAATGCGCGTCGTGAATCATACGCCCATTTACCTATGCCACGTATGACCAACACCTACATGTTAGGCGGCGAGCACAGCCAAGCAGATATAATCAGTACTGTTAAAAAGGGTATCTTTGCACCAAACTTTGGTGGCGGCCAAGTAGATATTACTTCAGGTAAGTTTGTATTTAGTGCCTCAGAAGCGTACTTGATCGAAAATGGCAAAATCACACAACCAATTAAAGGCGCAACTTTAATTGGTAACGGCCCAGAGGTAATGCAACAAATCTCGATGGTAGGTAACGATTTAGCGCTAGATAAAGGCGTAGGCGTATGTGGTAAAGACGGTCAAAGTGTTCCTGTTGGCGTGGGTCAGCCAAGCCTTAAAATTGATAACCTAACGGTTGGTGGTACAGCTTAACTTTTGTAAGTATCGTATAGCCTCAAAATTAAAACCTTGAGAGCGCAGGCTCTCAAGGTTTTTTTATATTAACTGTTGCTGTAAAAAGTCCATAAAGGCCACAGCTTGCTTCGGCTGAAATTTACGAGACGGATAGACAAACTGTAAACCAATCTGTTCTTTATCTTTATTACTAAACCCCAGAATATGCTCATCTAATATAGTTACTAAGCCTCCGTTAGCTAAATCAATACTAATATCGACCAATGATTTAAGTGCAATGCCGGCTCCATCAATAGCCCATTGCCTGATAACTGAACCATCACAGCTACTCATGGCGACAGGAACACGTATTATTGTGTTTTTAAAATGCCAGTCATTCATCGGCTGGCCAAATCGTTCCATCACTAGGCATCGATGATCAGCTAAATCACTCGGTGATAAAGGTTGCCCATGTTGTTCTATGTAATCAGCTGAGGCGCATAGCACCCGTTTATTGGGTTTGATCTTACGGCTGATTAAATTACTGTCTGGTAAGTTACCAAAGCGGATAGCGACATCAATACCTTCTTCAACTAAGTTGATTAAGCCATCCGTTAAATGAAGATGTGGTTTTACTTGCGGATTAAGGGCAACAAATTTTGATAGTGCAGGGGCAACAAACTGCTTACCAAAATCAGAAGGGGCAGTGATTTTTAGGCTGCCTGAGAGCTCGTTGTCACTGATTGTGATGCTCTGCTCTGTGGCATCAACTTCAGCAATCACTCTTAAACAGCCCTGATAAAATCGCTCACCTGCATCAGTTAACTTAATGCTACGGGTATTACGGATCAATAAACGTGTTTGATAGTGGTTTTCGAGCTGATTAATTCGTGCCGTCATGCTCGCTGGCGATAAACCTATTTTTCGTCCTGCTGCCGCAAGTCCTGCGGATCTCACTACATGAACAAAAAGCTGCATATCATCAATTTTAGTCATTAACCCTCACCTTTATATTCAGCTTTTATGAATAGTCTTTTTAATATTAACTCAATTATCAAATTATTATAAACAATTAAACTGATTGTATTAAAAACGACAAGAGAAAACGAATGCGATTAGATCATGTATTAATTTCAAGTGCTGACTATCAAGCTATGCGTCACTTTTTTATCAGCTCAATTGGATTGACGCAAGGGTACCGCCCGCCTTTTTCGTTTGAAGGTAGTTGGCTATATGGCACCGATAATATTGCGTTGGTCCACTTAGTCAATGCTGCTGGAAATAAAGCACAGCAGCGTTATTTATCAGCGGTTAATACCAAAATGCAAGGCCGAGGTGTTGTAGATCATATTGCAATTCGCAGCTTAGGTTATCAAGTATTTAAGAATCGTTTAGATCAAACAGGAGTCATTTATTTTGAGCGCTCAGTGCCTGAGCTGCTAGAGCATCAGGTTTTTATTGATGGGCCTGAAGGGCTAAAAATCGAAATGCTATTTAATAGTAATGAAATTTAGTTTTAACCCTAGGGCGTGTTGACCTTTGTGGATTGAAATTTGTTCAATCTAGGGGCGATTTAATCGCGACGCGAGGTTTGGAATCGAGTGGGCTCGATAACTGCTCCTGCGTTATTCTACTGGCTCAGATCTATGACAAAAGGTCAACACGCCCTAATGTAAATTATTAAATAAGAGAGAAAATTATGTCTATAAAATCTATGTCTATAAAATCGTTATTCGATGCTAAAACAATTGGCGATACAACCCTTAATAATCGAATTGTTATGGCGCCTATGACCCGCTCACGCACAGCGCAACCGGGCGATATTCCAACTGAGTTAATGGCAACTTACTATGCTCAACGCGCAAGTGCTGGGCTGATTATTTCAGAGGCAACGCAAATTAGCCCGCAAGGCAAAGGCTATTCGTTCACGCCTGGTATTTACTCGCAGGAGCAAATTGAAGGTTGGAAACTCGTAACTAAAGCTGTGCACAACGAAGGCGGAAAAATATTTTTACAGCTGTGGCATGTAGGGCGTATGTCACATCCTTCATTTCATAGTGATGGCTTACCTGTTGCGCCATCAGCACTGGCTCCAGATGCACAAGTTTGGGTTGTGGGTGATGATGGACAAGGGCGCATGCTTGATTGCCCAACCCCACGTGCGCTTAACACTTTAGAAATTAAAGCAATTGTGACCGACTATAAACAAGCGGCTATTAATGCAATAAAAGCAGGCTTTGATGGTGTTGAAGTACATGGTGGTAACGGTTACTTAATTGACCAATTTTTACGACGCTCATCGAACAAGCGCCTTGATGAATATGGTGGCAGTCAAGAAAACAGAATACGCTTTGCGTGTGAAATTATCGCTGCAATTAGTGGAACTATTGGCGCGGACAAAGTCGGTATCAGGCTCGCACCCTTTATAACCCAGCGCGGGATGGATGACAGTGAAGCTATTGAAACAATTTTACTCGCGGCAAATAAATTTGATGACATAGGCATTGCATATATTCACCTAGCCGAAGCAGATTGGGACGATGCGCCAACAGTGACACTCGAATTTAGAGAGGCACTACGTCGCGGTTTTAGTGGTGCTATTATGGTTGCTGGTAATTACACCGAACAAGCAGGGGCTGAGCTTATTAATAAAGGCCTTGCTGACTTTATTGCATTTGGTCGACGTTTCATTGCGAACCCTGATTTACCGTATCGCATTGAACACCAACTGCCATTGAGCAATATTACTGACCATACCACACTTTTTGGTGGCACAGCGGTAGGTTATACCGACTACCTTCCTTATCAGCAATAAATCAGGCTTTTAAAAAATAAAGACAAGGAATACCTATGTTTAATATAACAAAAACAGCTGCCGCATTAATACTGACCGGTTTGTTTAGTAATGTAAGTTTTGCTGCTGAATTTAATTTATCAAGCCCTGATTTACAGCAAGGTCAGGCAATAGCGAAGGCACAATATTGGAACCACTTTGGCTGTCAAGGAAGCAATATTAGGCCGCAACTTGATTGGCAAAATGCGCCTAAAAAAACCAAAAGTTTTGCAGTGACAGTTTATGACAATGATGCACCGACAGGCAGCGGGTTTTGGCATTGGGTAGTGTACGATATTCCAGCAAATACGAGCTCAATTGCATCCAAGTCATTACCACTTGGTGCTGTTGAAGGCAATACTGATATGGGCAAAGCTGGCTACTTTGGCCCTTGTCCACCAGAAGGAAGAAAGCATAATTACACTTATAAAGTATATGCATTGGATGTTGAAAAGCTTGATGTACCAAAGGGGGCAACGAGTGCATTAATAGGGTTTTTCATACACCAGCATGCCCTAGGTACAGCGAGTATCACGGTGGCGGCAGGTCCGCGTTAATTAACTTAGGATATACAGATGAAAATATTATCTCTGTTTACGTGTTTAACCGTATTACTTGGCAGTTTACCAACTAGCGCTGAACAGCTATCTGAAAAATCAGAGTTTTGGCCAGATAATGCACAGCTAGTGATCTCTATTTCAATGCAATTTGAAGCCACCGCACAGGATGCGACTGATGCTGGACCATTTCCTCAAATAGAGGTGGGCTATCACGATACTATTTCCCCAACATGGTTTCAATATGGTATGAACGAGGGGATTCCACGGTTGCTCGACTTATGGGATAAGCATAATATCAAAGTAACGTCGCACATGGTGGGCAGGGCTGTTGAGTTAAATCCTATGTTAGCCAAAGAAGTTGTTACAAGAGGGCATGAAGCATCTGGTCATGGTCAAGCGTGGACCCCGCAATATTCAATGACAGCAGAGCAAGAGCGT
Source organism: Pseudoalteromonas sp. Ld20 (assembly GCF_045064175.1). Lineage (NCBI taxonomy): Bacteria > Pseudomonadati > Pseudomonadota > Gammaproteobacteria > Alteromonadales > Pseudoalteromonadaceae > Pseudoalteromonas > Pseudoalteromonas sp. Ld20. Next base: position 37,851 of record NZ_JBISHB010000044.1, on the reverse strand, counting down.
GCTTCATATATAAAAAGCGCCAATATAATTGAGAAAATAACGGGCACTCGCCCTGTTGGTTTTAATGCTTTTTGGATGCGACACTCAAAAAACACATTATCCATATTACAAAATTTAGGCTTTATTTATCACATTGACGACTTATCTCGTGATGAACCATCGTATACGCCTGTAAATGGTAAGCCTTTTGTTGTGGTGCCTTATACCTTTAGAAATAACGATATTGTGCGTTACTCGGGCAGCACAGCGATGACAAGTAAAGCCTATTTACAAGAACTAAAAGATGAGTTTGATGTACTTTATAGCGAAGGTAAAACAAGACGGCGAATTATGTCGATAAGTGCGCATGACCGTGTTGCTGGGACGCCTGCGAGAGTTAAAGCACTTGATGACTTTATTCTGTACGCCAAACAGCATCAAGGTGTTAAGTTTATGCGTAAAGACAATATAGCAAAATGGATCATGCAACAAACACAGGTGCCGACTAATCCAGCCAGAAAATTTAACGACTGATGAAATAGCACTGAATGATAGAGTAAACATACGCAGCTTTAGGGCCTATTGATATGGCCCTAAAGAAGGAATAGTATGCTTGCATATTCAAATGAAAACAGATGTTATTTTTTATGATTAAAAAATGTGTTTTTAGCCTAGCCCTTATTACTCTTAGCGGCTGTACAAGCCTATCGCAAGAAGAGTGCGCATACGCGAATTGGCAGCAGCTTGGCTATGATCATGGCCAATCAGGAAAAACTTACAGCCAAGGTGTTGATACCGTAACAGCCTGTCAGGAGTTTGGTATTTCACCTGACGTTGCACAGTATAAAGAAGGTTATGACAATGGCTTGCGATATTATTGTAAACCTGAAAACGGCTTTGCAGTGGGTATTCGTGGTGAGTCATTTAATGGTGTATGCAACAGCAAACAATTTCGAAAGGCGTGGGAAGAGGGCAATGATCGTTACCAAGTCGAAGTAAGAAAAACCGAAATAAAAAATCGGCTAGACACAATAAACAGACGACTTGAAGTAATCAGAAGCGAATTAAGCGCTGCAAATATATCGAGTAACGAACGTGCAGTACTAATTAACGAGCAAAGAGATCTTGATGATGAGCGCAATGATTTAAGAAGGGAGCGTGCGCTTATTCCACTGTTAAATAAGCTACCGTCAGTTCATATTGACTATGAACTATAAAAACCTTGGTACACACCAAGTTTAAAAGCGATGTGTACCAAGTGTATTATTTTAAGGCCTAAATTCAAGAGAATATTAAGCTCTACTTTGGCTGAAAAATAAACATGCCGCTGCAAATATTACTTCGCAAAGATTTACAGAGGCTAGCCTCGAGTCTCTTGTTTTTTTGCCTCGTTATACCACAGCGTCATAAAGCACTCTGTTAGTTTATGCTCTATTTGAAGCGCCTTGTCTGTTGGGCAAAATAGCGTAAAGCTTGCTTTAAACTCACCTATTTCAGTGGTGCCAAAATGAATTTCAGGCGCGGGGCCTGAAATTTTAGCATCCAGCTTTCTCTCAATAATTGAATTATAACGGCTTGCTACTTCTTCAAATTCTTCACAATGGCGTTTGGCTTCATCCATTAAATTTTCATAAATTGGATAAGGATTAAAGCTTTCTTTACGGATAATAGTAAAGTGGTGTGTTGCGAAGCGCTTTACAAAGTTTAAATTTTTAATTGGGCTGGTGATCAGTTTATTATTTGGTATATATATGGTTTTTCTGGAAAATTGATAGGTGTGCATATCAATTTCATGCATAGTAGTTTTGATCCAATCAGTTTCAGCCACTTCACCATAATACTCACCAACTTGGATCCAATCGCCGATTCGAAAGGGGCGTGTTGTTACCAAGTAGAAAAAGCCAATCACACATTGAATAAACTCTCGCGTAGCAAGTACAATCGCAACAGCAAATGCAGCAATAGACAGCGCAAAGTTTTGTATTTCAGTTGACCAAACAAACAGCAGTGATAACACCATCACAAAATTAATAAAATGCTTAATGTTGTGTGCAATGTAGCGAATGTCTTTTTCTTTTTTCTCAGCACGATTTCGCGCTAACTTATCAACAAGCATTTTTAGGATGAATGCAATTGTTAGCATTATCAATGAAATAAGAAATGGATGTAGTAGTATATCTTTGATCATAACTTCCTAATAGGCTGAATAAATTTAGCATTATCATAGTGGGCGCTTTATGAAACACAATGAAAGCATCGCACTTTTTACAATGGCTGTAATTTAACATTAATAACAACAAAAAACCCCTTAGAAAATTAATCCTAAGGGGTTTTTTATGTTAATAAGCGCAGGGCTTATCTCATCGTCACAAATTCCTCTGAGCCCGTTGGATGTAGTGCTACAACGGCGTCAAAATCAGCTTTGGTAGCGCCCATTTTCATGGCTACCGCAAAACCTTGGATCATTTCATCAACCGCAAAGCCTAAGCCGTGTAAGCCTACAACTTTCTCGTCAGGGCCTGCGCATACTAGCATCATGTTACATGCTTGGCGGTGCTGAGTAACGGCGGTGTACATAGCAGCAAAGCTTGATTTATAAACCTTAACGTTTTCTGCACCGTACTGTGAAATCGCTTCTTGCTCAGTTAAACCTATCGTTCCAATCGGCGGATGACTAAATACCACGGTAGGCACTAAGCTGTAATCCATTTTCAGATCATCTGGCATGTCTTTATTAAACAACCGCTCTGACAGTGTACGCCCTGCTTTTACTGCAACAGGAGTAAGCTCAATGCCGCCTTCGATGATATCGCCTACAGCATAAACATTTTTTGCTGTGGTATTTTGGTATTCATCAACTTTAACAAAACCGCTTTCGTTTACTTCAACACCAGCAGCTGCAAGGTTAATTTTATCGGTTGTTGGCTGGCGGCCAATTGCCCAAATTACTTGGTCAACGTTTTGGCTATAACCATTTTCAAAGTGAATGGTTAAGCTACCATCGCTTTCTTTAACCACTTCTTTTGGTGAGCATTCGGTATGCAGCGTAGGGCCTTCTTTAGCCATAATATCAACCAGTGTGTCGATGATGTATGGGTCAAAGGTGCGCAGTGGTTTACTTTTACGAACAAATAAATGAGTTTCAGTGCCTAGGCTATGTAGTACGCCTGCGATCTCAACGGCAATATAACCAGCGCCCACAACAGCAACGCGTTTTGGTTGCTCGTTCAGCTCAAAAAAGCCATTTGAATCAATGCCGTGTTCAGCACCTGGAATATTTGGAATGCTAGGGCGACCGCCTACGGCAATTAAAATATGATCAGCTGTGTATAGTTCGCCATCTACTTCAACGGTTTTACTATCAATAAATTTAGCAAAACCTTTTATTACAGTAACCCCGTTTTTCGCTAGGCCATTATCATACCCTTTGTGAATACGACCAATATAAGCTTCGCGACTTTCAACTAATTTACTCCAGTTAAAATCTTTTACTTCAACATTAAAACCGTAATCAGGAGCATATAAATTAATTGCTTCAGCAATTTGAGCGCCATGCCACATTACTTTTTTTGGTACACAGCCTACGTTTACGCAGGTGCCACCCATATGTTTTGCTTCAATTAATGCAACGTTTGCGCCGCGCATTGCCGCACGGTTAGCTGAACCGATCCCGCCGCTTCCGCCGCCAATTGCAATGTAGTCAAAATGCTGAGCCATAGTTAGTCCTCAAAGATGAAATGATCATATTAACGTGATGATAGCACAAGGAAGACCTGTTAAAAGCCCCTTGTATTTCATCAGTTCGCCCCAACTTCAAAATGATATTCGCAATGATTTGAGAGCTAACATGACCGATTTAACAAATAACCCACTCGTAGGCCTTGAAGGCTTACCGCCATTTTCAAAAATTAAACCTGAGCATGTTGTCCCAGCGCTAAAACACGCAATAGAACAATGCCGTACAAAAATAGACGACGTGTTAGCTAATAAATCATTTACATGGAATGACTTGGTACTGCCACTAGAAGAAGTTGATGACAAACTGTCACGTGTTTTTTCACCGGTATCACACCTAAATTCAGTATTAAACAGCGATGCACTTCGCGAAGCGTATGAGCAATGTTTACCGATTATTTCAGAGTATTCTACCTTTGTGGGCCAGCATCAAGGCCTCTATGAGGCATATAATGCATTGCACAATAGCGATGAATTTAAAAGCTTAACGACAGCTCAACAAAAATCGATCACTAATGCACTGCGCGACTTTGAGTTATCAGGTATTGCATTAGCGCCAGAGCAGCAAAAGCGTTACGGCGAAATCAGTGCGCGTTTATCTGAATTAGCAGCAAAATTTGGCAATAACGTTATGGACGCCACACTTGCTTGGCAAAAGCACATAACAGATGAAAGCGAATTAGCTGGTTTACCAGAGTCAGCATTAGCGTTGGCAGCAGAAACTGCAAAAAATAAAGAATTAGACGGTTGGGTGTTTACTTTAGATTTCCCATCTTACCTACCTATTATGATGTACGCCGATAATCGTGAGCTTCGTGAAGAAGCGTATACGGCATTTGTAACGCGCGCATCTGACCAAGGTCCGAATGCTGAGGAGTTTGATAACTCAGCGATTATGAGTGAAGAGCTAGCGCTACGTCATGAAATATCGCAGTTGTTAGGCTTTGCAAGTTATGCTGAAAAATCACTGGCAACAAAAATGGCTGAAACACCAGAGCAAGTATTCTCATTTTTAGAAGACTTAGCGGTTAAATCCAAGCCACAAGCAAAACAAGAGTTGGCTGAGCTACAAACATTCGCAAAAGAAAAACACGCTATAGAGCAGTTATCGGCATGGGATTACGCTTATTATGGTGAAAAACTAAAACAAGAAAAATACGCAATTTCAGACGAAGTACTGCGTCCTTATTTCCCTGCAGATAAAGTGCTAGGTGGCTTATTTGAAACAGTAAACCGTTTATTTGGTATTACTGTAAAAGAGCTGAATGACATTGATACTTATCACAAAGATGTACGCTTTTTTGAAGTTTACGACAGTAGCAATACGTTACGTGGCCGTTTTTACTTAGATTTATACGCGCGTGATCATAAACGTGGTGGCGCATGGATGGACGATTGCATGGGCCGTAAAATCCGTGCCAATGGCGAACTACAAACACCGGTTGCCTACTTAGTGTGTAACTTTAATAAAGCGGTGGGTGATAAGCCTGCACTGTTTACGCATGACGAAGTAACAACCTTGTTCCATGAGTTTGGTCACGGTATTCACCACATGCTAACCCAAATTGATGCCGCGCCTGTGGCAGGAATTAATGGTGTTGCATGGGATGCTGTTGAGCTACCAAGTCAGTTTTTAGAAAATTGGTGTTTTGAAGAACAAGCACTTAATTTTATTTCAGGCCATTTTGAAACAGGTGAGCCATTACCAAAAGAGTTACTTGATAAGCTGCTTGCGGCTAAAAACTATAACTCAGGCATGCAAATGCTGCGTCAGATAGAGCTTTCACTGTTTGATTTTAGAATCCACAATGATTATCAAGCAGGAGGTGAATGCCAAATTCAAGCATCTTTAGATAAAGTGCGAGATCATACTGCAGTTGTTAAACCACCCGCGTTTAATCGTTTTCAGCATGGCTTTAGTCACATATTTGCAGGTGGTTATAGCGCAGGTTATTACTCATATAAATGGGCCGAAGTATTGTCAGCTGATGCTTTTTCTAAGTTTGAAGAAGAGGGAATTTTTAACGCTGAAACAGGTAAAGCCTTTATGCAGCATATTTTAGAAAAAGGCGGCAGCGAAGAACCAATGGAATTATTTAAAAACTTCCGAGGCCGTGAGCCAAATATAGACGCATTATTGCGCCATAGCGGCATTACTGCATAGTCAGTTTTTAAGTAAAAAAGCGCCTTATGGCGCTTTTTTACTATTTAGAGTAATAAATTGTCGCAAAATAATCCCTCCGTACTATGCTTTTTTAAGTAATTCATTAAAAGGGAATGGAGCATGACAAAACTGGTATTAGCGATTGACGATGATAAATACGTTCACCATGTCATTGAAGAATCATTAGCAGGGTTTTGTAAATTAATTCATGCAAAAAATGGCGAGGAAGGATTAAGGTTAGCATTAAAATACAACCCAGATATTATTTTACTCGATGTTGAAATGCCTGGTAAATCAGGTTATCAAGTCTGTACTGAATTAAAAAATAGTGACCAAACCAAAGACACGCCCGTGATGTTTTTATCAGGAAAAAGTGAATTGCCCGAGCGTGTTAAAGGGTATAACGCCGGCGCTGCAGATTACATCGTCAAGCCTTTTAACGCACAAGAATTAATGGCCCGAATACAAGTGCTTTATGAGTATCGTCAGCATTCAAATAAGCTAAAAGATGATATTAAAAAAGCGGAGATCACTGCTGAAATAGCGATGACAGATTCAGGCGATATGGGGCGAATAATGCGCTATGTTGGGCAAAGTTATCATGCCCATGATATACAAACTTTATCTGAGTATTTTTTCGAATTTTTTAAACCCCTAGATCTTGAGGTTATTGTTGCTTTTTGGTATCAGGAAATAGGCGTTTTTTGTACTACAGATGGCTGTGTTTGCCCATTAGAGCAAGAGCTACTAGAAAAGCATCGTTATGCTAACCGATTTGTTGATTTTAGCAGTTGTACAATTATTAATTTCCCTAAAGTATCTATTTTAATTAAAAATATGCCTTTGAGTGATGTAGCACTTTATGGCCGCTATAAGGATTTATTCCCGCACCTTTTAGAGGTTACTAACGCTAAAATTCAAGATATGGAAGTAAACGAAAAAGCACTTTCGCAAGCGCATAACGTAGGCAATGCCTTTTCAGAGCTATCAGAGTTAATGTTTGCAAACAGTGATACCCGAGAGCAGGCTGTGGATCAAATGACAGAGCAATTGTCAGAAATTCGTAAAACCATGCAGCAATATCCGGAGCTAGCCAATAATCAAGCGTTAGCCCTTAATGTTGAACAGTTAGAAAAAACACAGTTATTGTTTGCATCACTCAATGATGATTTAGGATTTGTAAAATATCAGCTTAACCATATTATTGACTCACGTACTGAATTAATTGATAGCTTAAGTAAAATAGCCACACCAGAGTTTACAGATAATATTACGTCACAAACTGATATTGAGCTATTTTAGTGCTATAGCGCTTTGCAGTTGATATACTTCGCGAGCTATTTACGGTCGGAGTTTATTTTGGTTATACAGTGTCCTTTTAAAGAATTACGTCATTATCTTACTGGTATTGAGCAGCGCTTTGGGCTTGAAAAATGGGCTGCAGAAACGTCTGGTTTTTCACTTCATTATGGTGAAGATGGTTTAACACTTCGTAAAACAGATGAGCCAAAGCTTGGCGCGATAAGCGTTGACTTTGTGACCGGAGCGGTTGCCCATAGGCGCAAGTTTGGGGGTGGTAAAGGTCAATCAATTGCTAAAGCGGTAGGGCTAAATAAAGGCGCCACACCAGTTGTACTTGATGCAACAGCAGGGCTTGGCCGCGATGGTTTTGTTTTAGCATCTTTAGGCTGTAAAGTGATTTTGCATGAACGCCATCCAGTTGTTGCCGCATTACTTTATGATGGCTTAGAGCGTGCTTATAACGACATTGAAATAGGCCCATGGATGAAAGAAAACATGAGCTTAGTGTTTGGCTCTAGTCATACATTATTGGCCCAGTGTGAAAGTATGCCCGATGTGGTTTACCTTGATCCTATGTTTCCGCATCGTGAAAAGTCTGCATTAGTAAAAAAAGAAATGCGGGTATTTCAAGACTTAGTAGGAGCAGACAACGATGCTGATGACTTACTTGAATTTGCATATCCTCTTGCCAGTAAGCGCGTTGTAGTTAAGCGTCCCGATTACGCGCCATTTTTGAACAACAAAACCCCCAGCATGCAAATTAAAACGAAAAAGAACCGCTTTGATGTTTATGTAAAAGCGGCAATGGTGTAAGTCTTTTTTCTTATTAAATGTTTTTGTCCCCATTAATTTATGTGTTTTAGTGGTTTTTCATTAAACTGTCATAAATAGTTAATAGTGTAAGCGCGCAGTCATTCAGAGGAATCAACTCATGCGCGTGTCATCATTTACTCGTTTATTAGCTATTTTGTTGGCGCTCGCCAGTTTACTTTTAGGCGGTACTTTATATTGGGCAAGTCAAACCTTAGTTAAATTAGAGCACCAAGATCAATCATATAACCAGCTAAAAAATAGTATATTAATTGATCTTGAAAGCTTGTTAGAAGATTATTTAGACCAAGGTGATAGCCAATATTTGGGGCAAGCATCTGATTTAATTACAGAGTTAAAAAACACTCAACTCACCATTTTACCCACGATTTTAAAGCAGCAGTTAAACTCACAACTGAGCCAACTTGATACAGATATAAAAGGCAAATACCGCGCTCTTGGTAAACTTTCAGGTAATGAAACCGCATTGCTGGATAATGCCTTGAGGCAAATGGCTGGATCAGCATCTTCACTAATTAGTTATGCTAACAAGTCTGCACAGCAAAATACGAATACACACACTTATTACCAACTCGCCAGTGATTATTACAGCGAAGTCACAACCTTGTCGCTTTTTACTTATCAATTGATCCTTAATTTTGATCAAGATACCCAAAAAAACTTACAGCAAAGCGTAAACAACTTAAACCACTTAGCACAGCAAATTGAAAGCCTTGAAAATTTAGGTGTGATGAGTGACGTTGATGAAGACAGTTTATTTATAGATGAAGAAGCTGAAGATTTAGCTGATGAGATAAAAGCAGAGTTAAGTAGTTGGCCTAATCGTTATCCGCGTGATTTAGCTAATACCATAGATCAGGCTCAGCAGCGTCAAGTTGGTATACATGCTTTACGTAAGCAAATCAGTATATTGTCTGGCACAGTCATAAATGCAGAGCAACAACTTAAAGCCGAGCAAGGTATTTTAAAGCAACAAGTATTAGTGGTGTTTTGTGTTGCGATAGGCATGTTAGTGATACTTGCAGTGGGTGTATACGTTGTGCAGCGTAACCAAGTATTAACGCCGTTACGCCAATTACGAGATGGGTTTGCATTTTTGATTGAAAGCAATGAATTAAAAAATATTGAAAGTAAAAATCCAAAAACCGAAGTCGGTGAAATCGCTAATTATTTTAACCAACTAATTGAACAGCAACGTATTGAAGCGCAAGAGCGGGCACAAATGCTCAAGGTTGTTAACGATTTTATGCAAGAAATGAGTGTGCATTTACACACGATTAGTCAGCAAACAGATGCTAGTCATCATCAAGTGGAGCAAAATCAAAGTTTACTGGCTGATATTCAACAAATAGGTGAGCAGGTAAATGCTATTAATGGTCAAGTTGCAGATAACGCCAAGCATACTTTCTCAGCAATGGATAAAAGCTTAGGGTTTGCAGAAAATATGCTAAGTGCAAGCTCGCATACACAAGAACGCGTAGGGCAAGGTTTACATAGCCTACAAGAGCTATTAAGTGGCGTACAAGATGTAGGCCAAATTATAGAGGTTATTCGGAACATTGCTGATCAAACTAATTTACTTGCACTTAATGCTGCCATTGAATCAGCACGAGCAGGGGAACATGGCCGGGGATTTGCGGTTGTGGCTGACGAAGTGCGTAAGTTAGCACGGCAAACACAAGGCTCATTGAGTGATATAAATAATCAGTTGAACCTATTAAGTGAAAATTCCACCATGGTCTCAACTCAAATTTCGGCGCTGGCAGATGATGCCCAATTGCAAACAAGTAATGCTCAAGATCTTAAACGCAACTCAGAAGGAGTGGCAAGTAGCGCACAAGATGCAAATAAAGTGGCATTTGATGCAATGGAATTAGCAAAGCAGCAAAACTCACTATTAGATAATTTTAGTCAATCAATGCAAAGCATGAAAGGGCAAGTGAGTGAATCAAGCAACTTAGTGAGCGACATTCACCAACGCTTGCAACAACAGATGCAAACAATCCGTGGTAGCTTGGGGTTATGATGGTAGGGTTGATTTTGCTTTTGTGATACTTTTAGTCGCAATGAATCCAGAGTCAATTTAAAAGGAAATACCATGATTTCTCAAAACCAAACATTACCAGCGGTTAGCCTTACACAATTAACCGAAGACGGCATGCAAACGCTGACCAACGAAACGTTGTTTGCGGGTAAAAAAGTAGTGTTATTTGCAGTGCCTGGCGCGTTTACACCCACGTGTTCAAATGCACATTTACCAGAGTTTATTACGCTTGCTGATAAAATCAAAGCCAACGGCGTGGATGCTATTTACTGCGTATCAGTGAACGATGCATTTGTAATGAAAGCATGGGGCGAAGCGCATAACGCACAAGAAATTGAAATGCTAGCTGATGGCGATGCCAGCTTTACAAAAGCACTTGGTTTAGATAAAGATACAGCCGGTTTTGGTGGTGTTAGATCAACGCGTTACGCAATGATTGTTGATGACCAAAAAGTGACAGGTCTATTTGTTGAGCAAGGTAAAGAGTTTGTAGTAAGTAGAGCTGAAGCGGTACTTGCTGAACTTTAAACTTGAAGAATAAAGCTAAACTAAAAAAGCCGAACTCTCGTTCGGCTAAAAATTACCAGGGGAACTGGCTAAGTTAGTAAGCGTGATTTTTACTCACGCTATACTTTATGGCTTGTACTGAGCGTCGATAGTAACACCTGAAAATGTACTATACGCATTAGCACTTAAATGCCATGTTCCAGCTTGTGGATTAGTAAAGGTACATGTTTCAGCGTTACCATTTTTGTACGGACGACAATCATAGCTAGACGTTGTTGGTCGGCTACCAGCTTTAACAAATAAATCCGCATCACCAGTACCACCAGACATAGTCACTGTAAAGCTTGCCATACCTGCTGGTACATCTAGCGTATAATGTTTCCATTGACCTGCACTTGCTGAAATGTCAGCAACAGTGCCGCCGCCAGCTTGTGGTGCACCCGTGCCACCGCCTGAAGTGGTTAGATTACCCACTAAACTAACAGCAGAGTAAGCAGAGTAACCGCGTAGCATTACATGATAAGTCCCAGCGGTAGGGTTATCGATAGAGCACTCTTCACTGTTGCCCCCTTTGTATGGGCGACAATCGTAAGTTGATGACGTTGGTTTGCTGCCTGCACGCACATACATATCAGCATCACCTGAACCACCGCTCATTGTAAAGGTCACGTTTGTAGCACCACTTGGTACAGTCATTGTGTAAAAAGTTTCGCTATTTGCAGCGCCGCTTAACCCCGTTTTTGCTTGGCCATCAGCAAGTTCATTACCACCTGGTGGTGGTGTAGTACCACCTGACGCAGCAGTAACGGCCGCAGCGGCATCAACAATACCTGTACCACAGTTATTACATGTTGCAGCAAATGAACGTGTTGTTGATTTTAAGATGCTTTCAATTTCATCAGGCGTTGCATTTGGTTTAGCTTGCTTGATAAGTGCAGCAACACCGGCAACGTGAGGTGCCGCCATTGATGTACCTTGTGAGTAATGATAGCTGTCACCCGTTGGGCTAGATGAACCTGAGTTATGCGTTGAAAGCACACCTTCAGAATCATTAGCAAAGCTTTGCGCGCCACCCGGTGCTGCAACATCAATGTTAGCACCATAGTTTGAATAGTAAGCACGGCCACCATTACGGCCAACCGATGCCACATTAACAACACCACTACAGTTACCAGGGTTATAGTTTGCAGAGTTATCGTTATCATTACCTGCTGCAATAACAATTACAGTACCATTGCCACGAGCTTGATTGATTGCAGACTGAGTTGTTGAACTACAAGAACCCGCGCCGCCTAAACTCATATTAATTACATCAGCTGGGTTTGCGTTACTCGGTACGCCGGATACAGAACCACCTGATGCCCAAATAATACCGTCGGCGATATCAGACGTTAAACCACCACACTTACCAAGTACACGTACAGGCACAACTTTAGAATCATACGCAACACCAGCAACACCTTCGCCATTATTAGTTACAGCGGCAACAGTACCCGCAACATGAGTTCCATGCCAGCTAGAGTTTTGGTTAGATGCTGGAACTGGTTGGCCCAATTGATTTGTGCCACATTCACCAGTATTAGTTGCATCACCCGGATCGCGCGCATCGCTATCACGTGCGCCACCATCGTTAGCTACAAACGTATCTGAGATCATGTCATAGCCAGGTAAAAGATTGGCATTTAAATCAACATGTGGACGATAACCAGTATCAAGTACAGCAACGACTACACCGCTACCTGTTGCAGTATCCCATGCTGTTGGTAAGTTAAGACCACCCGCTTGCTCATAATAATGCCATTGATCGTTGTAACGCGGATCGTTAGGCGTAGCAAACGGCTGTAACATTTGGTCAATTTCGATGTATTCAACATTGCCAGATGCAATCATCTCTTGCATGAATTCTTGTGTTTCATCAGCGTTAAGGTTTTTGTCTACACGCATAACGTGATGATTACTTAATGCCATTGGGCGAACATATTGCGCCTTTACTTTAGCTTTCTTACTTGTAAATGCACTCACAAAACCTTGCGCTTTTTGGTTCATCATTTGTGGGCTTGCGTCAGCAATCGAGAAAGTAGCCATATCATTACTGTTATTTTTATATTTAATGATAAAGCGAGTACCAAGTGCACTTTGCCCTTGAAGCTTAGCTGTTGTGTCAGCCATTGATGGCATGATTACCTGACTTGGATTAGCCATGCTTGATGATGCAGCGAAAAGTGTACCCAAAGTGAGGGCTACAGCGCATTTTTTAAATGTTGTACTTGTTGTCATAATTATCCCTAGATTGTTATTGGTTTCTTCGCAATGAGATGTCGCGAAGTGGTACAAAGGTAAATTATATGTTAAAAAGGTTAAAATAACGTTTTGTTATGTATGTCTCTACTTTGGTTATATGGAGATGTTTAAATGGCCAAATTTACTTATCTAATTGATTTTTAGCCTAGTATTTAATTATAAAGTGCTGGTTTTTTATTTTTATTATATTGTATCAGTTACATTTGTTGCTGTTATAAAAACAATCAAAGTTCTCCGCTGAGGTGTGAAACTTGTTATAATTAGCCAAATTTTTTAATGAGATTAACAAATGACCCAAGTAGATGTAATTGTAATAGGCGCCGGTGCCGCAGGATTGATGTGTGCAGCGCAAGCAGGTTACCGTGGCCGCAGTGTTACAGTACTTGATATGGGTAAAAAGCCCGGTCGTAAAATTCTCATTAGTGGTGGCGGGCGTTGTAACTTTACTAACGAAAACGCCAGCCCAGAAAACTACCTATGTGGTAACCCGCATTTTGTAAAATCGTGTTTAAGTCGTTATACCCAGCATGACTTTATTGAGCTGGTAGAGCGCCATGGTTTAGCGTATCACCATAAAACCCTAGGCCAGTTATTTTGTGATAACAGCGCCCAAGACATTGTTAATATTTTATTGTCCGAATGCGAGTGGGCGGGTGTTAATGTTGCGTTGCGTAACGAAGTGCTGAACGTAGAAAAAACGGATAGCGGCTATCTCGTGATCACCGAGCAACAATCATATACGTGTGAATCGCTAGTGGTCGCCGCTGGTGGCTTAACCATGCCAAAGCTAGGTGCAACGCCAGTAGGGTATAAAATTGCTGAGCAGTTTGGCTTAAATATTTTACCAACCATGGCAGCGTTAGTGCCATTTACGTTGCATCAACATGACAAAGATCGCTTTGAAGGGCTCTCAGGTATCAGTATTCCTTGTGTTGTGAGTAGTGAAGACGGCACTCGCTTTAAAGAAAATATCCTGTTTACTCACCGTGGTTTATCAGGCCCTGCTATTTTACAAATTAGCTCGTTTTGGCGTGCAGGGCAGGCGGTCACAATTAACTTATTACCAGAGCTTGATTTAAAAGAGCAATTAGCAACATGGCGAGAAACCCAAGCACAAAAATCATTAAAAAACAGCCTCGCGACTATTTTACCAAAGCGCTTTATTGAAATATTACATGAGAGTAAAGCGATCCCAGATTGTAACGTAAACCAGCTCACCCACAGCCAAATTGACGAGCTAGCTAATTACATTCATAACTGGCAAATTAAACCCAACGGCACCGAAGGCTACCGCACCGCCGAAGTGACCCTAGGCGGCGTAGACACCGACGAACTCAGCTCAAAAACCTTCGAAGCTAAAAAAGCCCAAGGCCTGTATTTTATAGGCGAAGTCACCGACGTAACAGGTTGGCTAGGCGGTTATAACTTCCAATACGCATGGAGCTGCGGCTTCGCAGCAGGGCAGTATTGTTAGGTTGTGTAGAGACAATAAAGTTTGTAACCTTGGGGTGATCGCTTCACCCCTTAACCTTGGTGAAAAATGTTACTTAAATTATGATTTACGGCTATAGACATTGGATTACAAGGTCTAGATCCGCATTGATCATTAGTCATATTTTTAGTCATAAAATATATAAAAATATGATAAATTTATAGACAAATAAGTCATAGTTTTAACTTGATTTACACTATATTGTCAATCAAGTTAGTTAGAAACTAAATTCCTCAAGTTATTCGAAAGCTTTGCTAAAACCTCTTCTCGAGACTTACCCCAATCAATCGACAAATATTCGATAACACTTTGTACATTTGATGGGAATAATATGTTTCTATCAACCTTAGCAAATGGACCGTCCGTTTCTAACAGAATCCTTTCATTAGGTAACCAAGAAATTACTTTTCTTGCTCTAGCTGAAATTAACATGGCGGGCCCGATTGAAAAATAACAACCAAGGTCGATTGCTTTTGATATTTGCTTCTTTGTTGCTAAAAACCAATGAAGGATCGGTATGCCTGCTTTGGGGTGTTCATTTAAACACTCCAAAACCATATCGACAGCATTGAGGCTATGAATCGTCAATATATTGTTGTTGTATGATTCACATTTTTTGAGAATGTGATTAAAGACGAGTAACTGATCATCAATGTGCTCTTTAAATCCTTTTGAACCATCAAGGCCAATCTCGCCAATATACCGGGTTTCCCCTATCAGCTTATCAAACAGAGCAAGCTCATTTTTCCTCTGATGGGCTAACTGTGGGTGTAACCCCAATGCTGTTCGGCAGTTTTTTATATCACGCGTTAGGTTACGAGTACCTTCGAAAGCCGAAGGTACTGTGGTAACTGATAAGACATAAAATCCTGTATCAATGATGTCTTTTAGGATTACGCCATGATCGGGGTAAAGATCGACATGACAATGCATATCCATCATTAGATTTTATTCGCCTTGAGAAACGTTTCTACTTCTTTCAGTCCACGTTTAATTGTAGATTCCAGTTTTTTTCTTGTAGTTTGATCGTCTGGTAATGAGCCACTTTGTCTAATCCAGCCTTTATAGTCTTTGCTATCTTTAAGCCTGATAATTGCCGTCTGCACCGCGTGCAGATCATCCCTAGTGTATTTCTCTTTATAGACAAACTTTAAGTTCTGACTAACGTATGGAGCGTCTTTCGTAAACCCTGCATGATGAACCGACGAGCGCCTTATTAAACAAGGAACGCAGTGACCGCATTGCAAATGCTTTCGGTGCCAATGACTACAGGATACGCTTAACGGTACTGCTTTAGCAATTGCAGCTTGATCAACACATTTTGCTAACATTTCGCCCTTAGTTTTGAATTGGTATGGGTTAACAAATTTCACGTGGAAACCAGCGTCTTTTAAGAGCTCTTCAAGACGGTTCAAGAAATACGGATGAGTAGTCCGTGTACTGTGGCTACCAATTCTACGTCTTGTGAGTGGAGGATTGATAGAAATGTACCCATTCTCCGGCACAATAATGGTTGAAATACTACTATCATCATTAGCATTTCTAAGAGCTGATATACCCAATACAGCCATAGCTAAAAAGTTAAAACTTCTTCCACGCATCGTGACATCAGTTTTGCCTTTTAACCGTGACATTAAACTAGGTGAAATACTATAAGAAAGCTCACCATACTGAGATTTTAGAAGCTTCTTTATGTTTTCTTGCTTAACACCATCGCCACGGTAAGCATGGCTCAAAAGCAGTGGCTTGTATTTAGATTTACCGTTAAGTATGTCTATTGCACCAACTGCACTATCTAATCCACCAGAGAAAAGACATACTGAGTTTAATCCTTTAAGGCTATTTAGCCTTGCTTTGGATTCATTGCTAACAATAGGTTTTGGCAACTGAAGTGATGTTTTAGTGAATGTAAACTTCCATTGATCGCCAGTCAAAAAACTCAAAATAGAACTCAATCGATCCGATAATATATTCCACAATTTTTCGTCAGTTACCGGGATGTGTAGATGCATTACCCTTGACCACGCATCAGCCGCATCACCTCTACGCTCAAATGTCTCAGCAGCAGTAACTGCACTGGCTATCGTTATCAAATCTATGGCATTTGCATCGACATTAATACCAAGTTCACGTACTCGTTTTAGTAAGCTGCCAGAAGCCTTACTGTGCTGAGAGCTATTATGTGGGTGCGTGTTAAAGAGCTGAACTGGGTGACAAGTCTCAGAGTAAGCAGGGAGCATAGAAGGATCATTATTAAAATAAAAATTAATCATTGAAAGACTCCCATTCATCTACAGTCTGTGATATCGCGTCGATTTGTATTTTAGCGATATTGTCTTGCGATATATCCCCTCCATTATCACCCGTCACTTTTTCTACTTTAGATTGAGTTATCACTTTTATTAGATCCCTTAATTCTTCTTCCATTCTATGATGTTTACTTGGGTGTTCAGCATGAAACCAAGCCTTACCCATGCCATTAACAACATCTTGAAAAATAAGATCTGTTAAGTAACAAGAGATAGCTTCTTCCACGACTTCATCCGTAAACATAGACTCATTAAATGTATCTTCCTCCGGCAACACCTCCGCTAATGCGAAATCTATTGCTAAACGCACAGATTCTGCATCACCATTTTCAGGCGTTAAATGCTCGCTAATACGGTCTATTGCTTGGTCAGTAGATAGTCCGTTAAGGTCGGATAGAGAAAGCTTTCTATCATTAACTCTAACACTATCACCTTGCATCACTCCTAAGAAACCGGAACCTGCTGTGATACCGCTTGCTAATCTGCGGCTTGTACCAGAACCTCCACCGGAGCTTCTGGAATACTTTTTAAGGGAGCCTCTTAAATTAGAGTTATTGCCACCTGATTTTGCGTAATCCCCGAACGCTCTTCTTGCACCTGCCAGTCGGTTTGGTGATGGGATATTTGGAACTGGTCCCGGGATTTGCTCTTGTACTTTTCCATTATCGAGTTCTTTCGATGGCTCGTTGCCCTCGGCAGCATCTCCATCTGGTGCTTGTTGACCATTTCCGTCACCAGCTCCGACTTCCACAGGATCGCCTTGCTCTGCCCACGGGGGCAGAAGTGGACTCTTATTGTTCGGTCCAGTACTTGATGCTGAAGTTCCCATTACTTAGTTCCCTCTAATTCCTTTATCATTGATTCTAACCATCGTTTTTTTGGAGCCTTCTTCACGAAGGCTAGGAAATTATCCTTACATCTTTCATCGTGCACGGCCAGCTGTCTCGCCCCATAAATCCCCAAAGTCTTTAAGCCCCAATCCTCAACGTTACGTAACTCTTCAATGAGGCTATCCATTACGGAGATGTATTCTTCACTTGCTGTAATCTCTATTAGCTCAGCACTTGCTTTACTAGAACGAGTTTTTTGTTTTAATAACCCTTCTAGCATTCTTTGTGCAGCACCAGACATAACAGAATTAACCGAACCCATAGGAATGTTTTGTCTACTTAGGTATGCAGCAGCTGTTAAATCTACACCTGTAAATTGAGGCTGTAATCGAGACCATTTATCTAAAAAGCGTAACTCTTTCTTCCATTCGTCAGGCAACTTGCTTACGTCAAACTCTTTATCTGTATTTTCTAGTTCGGCTATGAGAGTTGGCTTACCATTCTCAGTATCGATGAGTTCATACAATCTATTTGTAGCTTGAATACCCATGCAACGTTCAAAAATCACTAACTTAGTTATTGTTCTTTCATCGAGTTGCATACCTCTTCGATAAGCAGTCTTTTTCCTCATCTTAATTTGATTCAGTAATCGCTTAACGATTCTAGGGTTACCGTTAATGTTTGCAGACTCTGCCAATATTGGAGCCATTTGCTCAGCAATCTTGAACTCTTCTCTAAGTTCAGCAACGTAATCAAGCTGACATCCTTCTAGCAAGTCATCAATAGATACCCGTTCTTGCTTCCAAGAGAATTTGAGCGAGTATTCAAGCCCTTTTCTTAAACGATCAAACTCTTCGAACGGGATTTTTCTGTCTTGTGCAATTAGCATAATCAAATAAGCTCTAACTTCAGCAACACCGGGCTTTGGCACATGCACTGGGATTTGAATCAGCTTGTCTAGGTAATCGGTTTGATGACGTACTGACGCACCTTTATGGAAATGTGGAATTGCCAAGCGGATCATGTCCGGGTCAGCCGCAACAACGAATGCCGTGTTAGGCATGAACAGGAACAATCTAATTGCTTCTAGCGTGGATATTGTGTTTTCAGGTAAACATCTGTCTAAGTTGTCAACATAGACAATTACAGGCTTATCGAAAGCATTTAATAACGATATATACGACTTTCTAAATTCTCTAATTTCTTTTGGAGGCGAGAATTTCTTCTTAGCTTTTACAAGTCCTTTAGCTTTTTTACCTACCTTGCCAAGCTCTTTGGCATCTTTCTGAACATCTTCAAGATCTAAATCGTCATCTTCAGTGGCATCACTAGCCCATCCGAAAAAGTTCTGAATTGCACCAAATGTAGGCATACCAGAAACAGCAGCAGCGCCTTCAGCCATAAGACCCATAAATCTGACTTTATCGATACGTTTGGCAAAATCGAGAGCCTTGACAAGTAGCTTTTCATCGTCAGCAGCAGCTTCGACGAGCTGTGCTGCAATGGTTTCTAATAGAGCGGCTTTTGCATCGTCATATCCTTGGAATGTCCATGCATCGAAGTTAATCTGGATATACTCTTGCTCTTCCTTTTCAAGCGCGTTAGCTGTCAGCTCTAAAATAGTTGACTTACCGGCTCCCCAATCACCAAATACACCAACAGATATCGGCATTAGCTCTTTTTCTGTTATGAGATCTCTGATTGATTCAGCAATCTCATTAAAGTTTAAAAAATCAATTTTGGATTCTTTATCTGACCACATTTGCTTTCCTTGCTAATTTTTATCTTACTCATTTGATTTTGAGCATGTATAAAATCGAACTTTTTTTATTTTTAAAGGGGCTTTTCCCAAGTAACCATTATTAGCGGATACAACTCTTAAGCTTGATTAGACAACAGAGTCACTGATCTATTTACAGGCTTAATAAATATGGCCTCCCTCTTGATTACTGGATCAGAGTACACTACATCAATAAAGCTGTTAATTTTTTTCCTACATTACTCACACAGTTATAGGTTGCAAGTTCTCTGCACTCGCTAACTATATTATCTTACAGCAATGAATCTTTCCTTGATTCATAACATCTTTCATTTGATTCTAATGACTTTAGGTTTTGACTCTTGAAGGAGCTTAATTCTGTCCTCAATATCCAGCAAATTCATTGTCGCAGTTAACTGCATCGTCTGTTCTGCATAGGCTTCATCTAACCTTTGATTGGCAACATCTAATTCTTGTCGGTATTTATCCTTTAGCCTTTTTTCTTTTGATTTTTCTTCTTTAAGCCTTTCTAAATCAGTGCTAGCCGAACGCTTACGAACATTTCCTGCTTTTTTCGCTTGGGTTTGTTTCGCTAACGCAATTGTATCCATCACATCAGGATATCTATAAGCCGAACCTAAGCTTAAACCAGCTTCTTCCTGAACAGATTTAACGTTTATTTTATACTTACCGGTTAGGCGCTCTGGGTCGCCATCGACTAAACGTTGAAGAGCATCAATTAATTTTTTCCTAGTAATTTCAGGGTTGCGTATCTTTGTCATAAAAATCTTATATTGTTGATGTAATTAAGCATTCACTGGCTTGATAAGGTATATAGCTAATACTAAGATCGTTTAATATTTTCTCGGCAGATCGAATACGTACCTCTTGAAAAGCAATTATATCAGCGGTTAACTCCCTTTTGCTTTGCAAGCCTTTCAATATTTTGATGCTTTCTTGTCTAACTGCTTGAGCATATGTGCCACTCTCAATAACAGCCCAATCACAATCAACACATTCTCCAATTTCAATACCAATCCTCATGCTACAAGTGTTGTTTATACAGTACATGCCAGGAGCCAAAGCATGAATATGCTTTCTACCTGATTTAATTTCTTTCTCATAGTACTGCGATGAAATATTTCTATCTACATAACTTTCAGAGTACATATTTTTACCTTGACCTCCTCCTAACTTTTCACCGCTATAGGCTTTGCCTTCAAGTCTTGAATATAGTTGGGCTTGTTGTCTTACCTTTTCTTTTTCTAGATCATGAAACATCTTTTGGAATGAGCTGGCATTTCGGGCGTAGTACATGGTCATTGCTCTTGAGTTAAAGGAGATAGCTTTCTGGTAACATGTTTCTTCTGGTCTCTAGGTAACCTTTTCATTAGATTAGTAGTTTGGACACTAATAACCCGCTGAGTATGTGACAGCATCCCTGACTGTCTAATTGAGATCATTTCAAAATCAAATGGCTTATTTTTTTCTGAAAATTCAATAAGATTATTTCGCCCCAAAAATTTATAGAAATTAACAATAACTCTTAAGTACGTTTTAGCTGTTGAAATAGCGATATCTTCAGAATTTATTGAAGCAACAAGAAAATCAGCAAATTTAAAGGTCTGCTTGCGACTTTTTGAGTGAGGAAATTTCCAATAATTTAGCTGATTTTGATGCAAGAACCTAAAGTAGAGCAATAAAGCTTTAGCTTCAGTGGCAGTTGTTTTGACTTGTTCTTCATCTTTTTTCCAATATAAATATAAACAGGCAGGTTTAACCAAATAACCATGAGGGTCTATCAGAATATGAACTTTGATTTGTTCTTCATCTTTAGACTCAGCAAGTTTTAAGTTTTCTTCGCCAGTTTCTTTGTTAATTGAAATGGCTAATTCAGGGTCTCGATAAACTTCAACTTCTCGAGTATAAAAGTCATTGATAATCATAGTGGCTGAAACATCTCCTAATAAGACTTGCAATATACTATGCTAAGTCATACTAATTTGAAAATTCAATCACCAAGGTTAAGGGGTGAAGCGATCACCCCAAGGTTACAAACTTTATTGTCGCTGCACATAGGTGTAACACTATGTAATACAGCACATAAAGCAAACATAAAATAAATTTATGTTTGCTTTATGTGCAAAAACTGATTACCATGCGCTCGTTCAATTATTCAGCACTTATCCTAAGTGTTGGGTTCATCAACTAACTGTAAGGGAGAAAATACTATGACATTTACATCAACATCCTTTGCAGGTCTTATCCGATAAGAAACCGGTTACTTAGCTACGTATTTATATATTAAGTACATTTAGGTAAACATTGCGTTTAAACGCGTTCCTTTCGTTTGATTTCAAAATAGATCCAGACCTGCCAATTCGAATTTCGTTTTAATCCTATTTTTCTAATAAAGAAAAAGGAATTGGTATTATGGGCAAATCCGTCCAAAAAATTTCTGAACATGTGAGCCTCATTGCGTCTAAAAATACGTGGATTGAAGGGCTGGCAATACAGCAACTGATCAAAACATCAGAGCTAAATGGTATGCAACGCGTTGCGGGCATGCCTGATTTACACCCCGGGAGAGGTTATCCTATCGGGGCTGCATTTTTTACAACAAACAAAATTTACCCTGCGCTGGTTGGTAACGATATAGGCTGTGGCATGTCACTGTGGCAAACGTCAGCAAAAGTAGCAAAAGTAAATTTAGATAAACTCGCCAAAAAATTTGAACATGTTGAGTTGCCACTTGATGACAGTTGGCTTGCGATTATTCAAAGCCGAAAAGCGGCAAAAAACATAACTGTTAG
Organism: Pseudoalteromonas sp. Ld20; assembly: GCF_045064175.1. NCBI lineage: Bacteria > Pseudomonadati > Pseudomonadota > Gammaproteobacteria > Alteromonadales > Pseudoalteromonadaceae > Pseudoalteromonas > Pseudoalteromonas sp. Ld20. The sequence goes on along the minus strand of NZ_JBISHB010000044.1, from coordinate 15,785 downwards.
TGGTCATGATCGTACTTTAGGCACCATTGGTGGCGGTAATCACTTTGCTGAATTTCAGGCGATTGATGAGATTTATAATCAAGCCGCTTTAGATGAGTTAGGGTTGAATAAAAAGCATCTTCAGCTTCTTGTTCATTCGGGCTCTAGAGGGCTGGGGCAATCAATATTGGTGGATCATATTGCAAAATATAATCACGATGGGCTATGTGAAAGCGATCTAGGTTTCAACGATTACATGAATAAACATGATGAAGCCGTACGCTTTGCAGAGCTGAATCGTGAGTTGATAGCAATGCGGTTTTTAGAAGCAATACGCGCCAATGGTGAGTGTAGCTTGGACATTAACCACAATTTAGTCTCGCCTAAAAACATTGATGGCTGTGATGGTTGGTTACATAGAAAAGGCGCAACACCAAGTGATAAAGGCTATGTGGTTATTCCGGGCTCTCGGGGGGATTATAGTTACCTTGTAAAACCTATATTAGCAGAGCTAAACGATGATAACTCAGCCATGCTTGAAAACATCAACACCAGTTTATTTTCATTAGCGCATGGCGCCGGGCGAAAGTGGCAGCGTGGTGAATGTCATGGTCGATTGGGTCATAAATATAAGCGCGAAGATTTATACCGAACAGCGTTAGGTAGTCGCGTAGTGTGTGGTAATAAAGAGCTGTTATACGACGAAGCCCCACAAGCATACAAAAAGTGCGAAACGGTGATCAGCGATATGGTCGATGCAGGGCTAATTGAAGTTGTGGCTAAGTTACGCCCGATACTAACCTTTAAAACAAATGGAGATTGTTCATCATGATATTACTACAACTATCTGCTGGGCAAGGCCCTGTCGAGTGTTGCAAAGCTGTTGGTTTGGCGCTGAAAACGATTGAAAAGCAATGTCGAGAAAAGGGCATCAAGCTAGATATTGTTGAAACCGTTGCGACTAAAGAACAGGACTGTTTTAAATCGGTACTATTACAAGTTGGTTCAGGGCAACTCGATTCAACAACAGCTTATTCAGAAAAGGAAAGCCAAGTTAAGCAATTGGCTCAGTTATGGCAAGGCGCTATGTTGTGGGTATGCCAAAGTGAGTATCGGCCTAAGCATAAACGTAAAAACTGGTTTTTTAGCGGCCAAGTGTACGTTATTGATGAAAGTAAGCTTGATAACAGTGTGACCTTTCAAACCTGCCGCGCGTCGGGTGCTGGTGGTCAGCATGTTAATACCACCGACTCAGCAGTTCGAGCCACGCATACAGAAACAGGTATTTCAGTGCGCGTTGAGAGTGAACGAAGTCAACATGCCAATAAGCGCTTGGCAAGAGCCTTATTGTTTCAAAAGCTCGAAGCAACAAAATTGGACACAATGACGCAACAAGAAAAAGCACGTTGGCAACAACACTGGGAGGTAGAGCGCGGTAACCCAGTAAAAATATTTAACGGTAAAAAGTTTATTTTAAGCCAAGAGCGCTCAGTTAATAAGGGGGGACTTATTTAATGAAGGAACATAAAGTCATAAAAGTGCTATTTATTTGTAGCCGTAACCAATGGCGAAGCCCAACGGGCGAGCAAGTATGGAAAAATCATCCCGCGTTAGCTGTTAAGTCTGCGGGTACAAGCCCTAATGCTAATAGAACGGTAAATGCTAAAACTATTCAATGGGCTGATGTGATTTTCGTCATGCAAGAAAAACATAAAAGCCGCTTAAAGGCACAGTTTACTCGACTGTTAGATTACAAAGATATTCATGTATTAGATATTCCTGACGAATACCAATACATGGATAACGCATTAGTCGAAATTATGAAGCAATCAGTGGGCAGCTATTTAGGTCTCACTTAAAGAATATTGATAGATATACGAAAGCGACCCTAAATTACAAGGGCGCTTTTTATTTTAGAATAATGTGGAGCCTGCAATTTTCCGGAGTGCAAATTTACCGCGTTCAGCAACGGGAGCAGCGTGATCCAATGATAGTTGTTCAGCAAGTTGTATTGATTCATCGCCTAAACTATCTAATTCTCTAATTAACACTTCAGCAGCTACGCGCCTCACGATTGAAGATCGATCGCTGGCTGCGGATTTAAGCAGCGGAACAAGTGGTACTTGAATTGTCAAATACCGCTGTGCAATAACTGGCACTTCACGACCCTTTGCAATATCGAATATCTGTCCATTGCCATTCTCTACCATTAAACCAAGATACTTCTTTGTTAAATAAGCACTTGTAAACCTTGGTACGAAGTGACGGTTGAATAGCATTGTGGGCGATGTCTACAAGGAAATGATCTATCGCACTCTTACGGGCAATTTGTGAAAATATTAAAGCTAACGGGCCTGTTGGTGATGCTATTAAATTTAATTTAAGCTTATCTAAAATAGAGGGGATTGTGATTACTTCTAATAATATGCTTTTGCTTTTATCATCAATTCTTTTCCATGATGACCAGTGACTTAGGGTAAAGTAAATGACATCTGCAACATCGTTTTTATCAGTGTTTTCAATGATTTTGCTAAGTACTTCGCTAGCTGCTTGTCTTACTTGAGGTACCCAGTCGTTAAGCCTTCGACATACTAATGCTAAAACAAATCTATTTTGTGCACCGCCCTCTATACTGCGAAGTGCTTATTCTCTTTTATGGCCATCCCAACTGCACAAATCAATCCATGTTGTTTTCGATGGAGTATTAGACCAAAAATTCCATATGTTTTTTGGCTGCGAAGAAAGAGCTTTTTCATATTCATCACGAATAAATCTTTCCCAGTAATCTAGATTACCCAATTGCCATTGTGATGTTACAAGAGAAACTGGGCATAGAGGGGGCCTCTTTTGAGGTGAATTAAATAATTTGACTAACTTTATTATTGCGAGGGAAAGCTCTTCCTCTAACTCATTTTTTTGTTCACTTTTATATCCTTATTTCCTAAGTAAAAGCAATGGCTTACTTATCCACACTTCTGCTTAAAATATCAATAAAAAGTTGGTTTAATTCTTCAAAATCAACAGATCTTTTTTCAAATTTTGATGTGTAGTTTTCGTGTCTGGCTAGTTCTGATTCAATGAACTCATTAATTACAGGCACGCTTTTAATATACTCCTTTTCTAAACTGACGCGTTTTGATGCTAAAAGCGCTGATATTGCATTATTAAGCGGGGTATCGTCGGCTACTAATTTACGTAAAGTATCGAACTCGATGGGTGCTGGCTCGTTATATTTTTCAAGCCACATAATTGCAAGCAAAGGCCTTAAAACATAAAAGTACTTTTTCAGAGGTATTTGCTCTTTTTTAAGGTATTCGCGGAAATTGCCTTTAGCCATGTGTAAATAGTGATAAATCCCTCGTGTTGATGATGCGATGAGTGGCATCAATTCGCGCGCTTTTGTTGCAAAATGGTCGTCATCTACATAAACAATGGGTGATTGTAGCCACTCAATAAACGCGGGGTTAGATTTATAAAATAACTTTAAGGCTTTACGAATATCCCAGCCGTTTATATCGATTTCATCGACGATTGGGTATTCAATCACATCGCGTTTATCTTCGAGGTTTACTGCTAAATACCAGTCTGTTGGGTGGGCGTAAATAAATCGCACGTCGTAATCGCTGTTAGGGGATGCGAATCCCCACGCTCGGCTGCCTGATTCTATCGCGTAAAGTACCTTAACATCATGCTCTAGTTCTGCGGCTTTTATTCTGCGCATTATTTCGGCGTGAATATCTTTGTCGATGTGTTTATGTACCGTATTCTCTTTTTTAGTTATTTTCATGGTTTGGTTCTTTATTTTCATTATTCTTAAATTCAGTTAGATAGTCACGTAAACAGTTTATTTCCGCTTCGCGCATCGCGGTGCCAATATGTGGGCCGCTTTTACCTTGTGAAATAGCACGTTGTACTATGGCTTTTTTATCGAGTTGATTTAGTGCGTTTAATAGCGACTGTGCAAATTGTAATTGCGGATAGTCTTTATTTACAAAAGTCTCACCTCTGCCTTGTGCATCACACAAACAAGCTTGAAGAAACTGTAAAAAACGGTGTGGATGGACTATTGCATTCATTTTTTCAACAATGAGTTTGTGTACTTTTTTAGGTGTTAGCTCAAATAACGTGTGACAGCGGGTGTGGTTATCACTTGTTAAAACTGCCAGTGCTTTGAATTTATTAGGTACTTTTAAGCGTTCGCAAAATTCATTAATTATTTTAATGCCTATTTGCTCATGGCCGCGTAAATTCCCATATTGCTGATGGCAATAGGCTTTGCCAAAGTCGTGGGTGAGGGCAGCAAAGCGTGTTTCAACATCAAACCCTAAGTCAGCAGCTCGCTTTAGTACCAGCATAGTATGAATGTAAACATCACCTTCAGGGTGGTGCTTTTCAGGTTGAGGGATGCCTTGCATAGATTCGATTTCAGGAAATAGCGCTAAGCCATTAAGCGCTTGAAAAAATAACTGGGGGTGTTTCTCGCTCAATGCCTTTTCGGTTTCATTCCATACACGTTCGGGCACTAAATGCGCAAGTTCGCCGCTTTCTTTTAGTTGCTTCATAAGTGCTTGAGTGTCTGGGTGGATTGACCATTGCTCACCAAAACGGGCAAGAAAACGCGCAATGCGCAATGCGCGCACGGGGTCCTCTGCAAAGGCGTCGGTGGTGTGCCTGAGTATTTTATTTTTTAAATCAGCTTGGCCATTAAAAGGGTCGATAATGTTGCCTTTAGCATCCATTGCCATTGAATTGATGGTTAAATCGCGGCGGGCTAAATCTTCTTCTAACGTTACTGATGTGCTGGCATCCACTGTAAAGCCGCAATAACCTTTGCCGCTTTTTCGCTCGGTGCGTGCTAGGGCGTATTCGTCTTTAGTTTTTGGGTGCAAAAAAACCGGAAAATCACTGCCAACAGGCTGATAACCTAATGCGATTAAAGTGGCAGGTGTTTCGCCTACTACAACATAGTCTTTGTCTTTTGATTGCCGGCCAAGTAATGAGTCTCGTACTGCGCCGCCCACTAAGTAAACTTTGTTTAATTTATTATTCATTACCTTACCGTTGTATTTATTATCCGAATTTAGGTCGTTTAAGTCTTTTGTAATAGCGAAACATGCCACAGGGACTCTGTTAGTTGCTTTAACTTTATCTCCTTTCCTAATATATGTTTAATAACATTTATATTGGTTAGTGTATGTAGGCTTGGTTTCGTTGTTGTAAAACTGCCGCTGCCCGCCAATGCAATAGGAAGTAACAGTTGATCGGCTAAATGTTCTTCAACGGCGGCCTGGGATTGAATAAATGCATTTACTCTTCCTGCTGCGCGTTTTGCTACATTTTGGGCTGATAATCCTTTTTCACCCGTCACTTCAAACACAGTACGATGCGTTTCACTATCAATACCTAATTGAAAGCTGTTACCCGGTCCTGGGGTGATCACGTTTTGCACATGGCTTGGTGCATCTTGCCAATTGAGTACTTTTTTAGCCGTGTTTATTTCGCGCTGCCCTATGCTCGAGGGGAGTGAACTTACTAGTGCCGTTAGTGAGCAGTTACTGATGTTTTTAGCAAGGTCAGAACCGGCATCAGTTAATTGAATGGGCGTAAAATTAGTTGCTGGTTGAATGCTAATTTGCCATTTTCCGCCGCCCGCAGGGTAAAATCCAAGTGCTGTTGTTTTAACGTGGCAGTTAATGCCCATACGTTTGAGTATGGGTAAAAATGACTGCTCTAAAAAACTCAAAGAAGGTGACATGCCGTTATGTGTGCCCCCTTCAAACGTCACGGTTGAGCTGCTTTGCGCCAGTGCCAACACGGGTAAAATAGTCTGGCATACTAGTACCGTGCTGCCTGCACTCCCAATAGCAAAATGAAAGTTACCTGCTTTTATTTTGCCCGGCGAAAAGCGAATATGCGTTGAACTAAGTTCAACGCCTTCTACGCTGGCATCGCATATTTCTTGTGCGGCCAAAACAGATGTAAGGTGTTGGCGTAATAAGCCTGTTTTGTTTCTGCCGGCTCTAATATTGCAAAGCTCAATATTTTGCTGGGTTAGAATCGAGAGCGTGAGGGCAGTTCTTAATACTTGGCCGCCGCCTTCACCTTGTGAGCCATCTATTTTTATAAATTGTGTGGTCATATAATTATCTTCATCCTTTTACACAAACAATTTGTTTTAAGGTATATACCACCTCAACCAAGTCTTTTTGTGCTTCCATTACTTTTTCAATATCTTTATAGGCATGAGGAATTTCATCAATGACTGATGAATCTTTTCTGCACTCTACACCTTGTGTGGCGGCTATTTGATCTTCAACGTTGTACACCTTTTTGGCTTTTGTTCTAGACATAATACGCCCAGCACCATGGCTGCAGCTGTTAAAGCTTTCAGGGTTACCTAAGCCTCTAACAATAAAAGAGCGTGCGCCCATATTGCCAGGAATAATGCCCATTTCGCCTTTTTCTGCTCTTACGGCGCCTTTGCGTGTTACAAAACAGTCTTTACCAAAGTGATGCTCACGCGAAATATAATTATGGTGGCAATTAACCGCGAGCTCATGGGTTGAGAACACAACAGGTATTTGTTTACGTAATGCGGCTATGGCATTAAACATCATAATTTCACGGTTTTTGGCAGCAAAATCTTGCGCCCACTCAACGGCTTCAACGTAGTCATCAAAAAAGACGCTGCCTTCTTCAAGGTAGGCTAAGTCCATATCGGGTAAGTTAATTTGATGACGCTGCATTTCTTTTTTAGCTAACTCAATAAAATACGTACCAATGCGGTTACCTACGCCACGGCTGCCAGAGTGGAGCATGATCCATACGGCATCATGTTCGTCTAAACACAGCTCTAAAAAGTGATTACCCGTACCCATAGTGCCTAAATGGTTAACGTTGTTGCTCTTTTTTATTGCAGGGTGTTTTTCACAAATACGTTCAAACCGTGCTTGTAGCTTTTGCCATTCACCCGCAACTATATCGGGAATGTTATGCCATGCACCTCTGTCAGCTTTGCTTCTATTGCTGGTTCTACCATGGGGAACTGCAGACTCAAAAGCATGCCTAATCGCCAGTAAATTATCAGGTAGTTGGCTTGCGGTTAAGGTGGTTTTAGTGGCCACCATACCACAGCCAATATCAACACCAACTGCTGCTGGAATAACCGCATTAACAGAGGGTATAACACTGCCAATGGTTGCGCCTTTACCTAAGTGTACGTCTGGCATTACGGCAATATGCGAGTGTACTAAGGGCATACGTGCAATATTGTTGAGTTGCTGTTGGGCTTGCTCTTCAAACGGCACACCTTTGGTCCACGCTTTAATTGGTACGCTGCCTTGGTTTTCGATAACGTTATAATTTTTACACATTTGTTTTTCCTTGATTCTTTTTATTGTTGTTTTTATTGAGAATAGCGCTAGCTGGTTAGGCTATTTTTACTACACCATTCATTAACCCTTCTAAACCGCCATACACGGTTAGGTTGTTTATTCGCTCAGCTACTTTTTCTAACGCTTCCAGTTCTTTTAAGCGCATTAGTGTTGGGTTGTTTTCAATCACCTTGGCCGTGTTGTGCAAGCTTCTGGTGGCTGATGTTTCTTCGCGTCTTTTTATGACATTGGCCTCAGCTGCTTTTTGCGCTTCAACCACTTGGTTTAGTATTGTTTTCATCTCGCCTGGCAAAATAATGTCTTTTACACCAACGTTCGCAAGGGTGATGCCAATGTCTGTTAAAGACTGTGCAACTAGCTCTTTTACTGTTTCATTTACGTACAATTTATCCAACAGGATATCATCGAGCGATTTTGTGCCAACGGCTTCACGTAATGCTAACTGCAAAGCTTTGTAGACAAAGTCATTCACGTTATCAACGCTTCGCGCTGCAAGCTGAGCGTCATGTACTTTAATGTTGGCACTTAAATTAATGCGCAAGCTTACGCGGTCTTTACTTAGGATCTCTTGCCCTGAGATCTCGAGTAACTGCGTTCTGCAATCAAACGTTTTTAATTCAATCTCGTGGTTAAATTGCCAAAAACCATAATGACCAGGTGTGAGTTGTTTTAATAGTTGGCCATCTACATACAGTAAACCAACGTGTTCTTTTGCTACGTGTAAATCAGCAATTGGTTTAATCGCAACGGTACGCTCACTTTTAATTAAACGTGACGCTGTGTTTGCACCAGCTCGGTTAATTAAAAAAAGCACTTTATCGTCTAAGGTTATCTCTTTATCGATTGATATTTTCTCTAGGCGAATATCACCGGCATCTTGCCATAGGTATAATTGCTCGCTGGGTGCCACTATGCCTTCAAGTAAATCGTTAATGTACAGCAAGCCCACTTCGGTGTTATTTAACTTGCAGTGGAAAATATGCTCGCTTAATTGCGGACTATTTCGGTATAGCCTTTCGGCATTTTTCTCTGAAAAATAAAGGGCGTTTATATCAAAATAATCAAATGATAATTCATTCTTAAAATCCCAAAACGTATGTTTGCCAGCTGTGAGCACATTGATGAGCTGTTGATTTTTGTACACTAGCACTCTTTGGTTTTCAGTGATTTCTACTATTTTTTTAAATAATTTTTTGCTTAACATTTTAAATTCCTTATTGTTTTTACTCCCCTTAAGTTAAGGGGTTAGTAAGGGTTAAATACTTTTTTGATAAAAGCTCAAAACGAGATTGCGATGGGGAGCATCCGGCTTGCCAAGGCTTATTCGTGTTAGGCGTTTATCAAGCAGTGGTACTAACTACTTACTAACGTATTTATATTTATGTTTAGGGTGGGACTTGAACCCACAACAAGCGGCATAACCGCTGCTCTACCAGTTGAGCTACCTTTAAAGGGTATTATTAAGGAAGGATTCGAACCTTCGCACACGGCACTGAGCCGTTGCTCTACCTCTGAGCTACTTTAATAGTTGTTTGATTAGGAATACGTGGCAACAGTGTTGAGCGCACCAGAGTGACTTTTTGAATCACATCCAATTAATCAGACTCCTATGTAATTACAAGTCACGTGCCAAGTGCATTTTAATGTTTGTTTTTATTTTTAAGTTGTTGTTTTAATGAATTTAAATTATTTTCATCACCGTTTTTGATTATTAAGCTTGATTGGTTTTTTGTTGTTATGTATTGTTTTTAGATATTAAGGTTATCTATATGGATATAAAGTGAAAGGCACCGTTGTCGTTAGTTTAATTGGTACACAGTTAGATTATGTAGGTAAAAGATCTGATAAATGGGCCAAGTGGCGGCCCAACGTAAGTTTGTGCAGTCAAGATGATCTAATCGTTAACCAGCTGCATATGCTGCATGATAATCACAGTCACCGCCTTGCTAATAATGTTGCAGTGGATATTGAGTCTATCTCGCCTGAGACGAATGTTAAGTTGCATCAACTTAATTTTAGTGATCCTTGGGATTTTGAAGAAGTGTATGCAAAGCTGTTTGATTGGTGCCAGCACTATACTTTTGATACAGATAAAAATGATTACTTATTTCATATCACGACAGGTACGCATGTTGTGCAAATATGCAGCTACTTGCTTACAGAAAGCCGCCATTTCCCAGGGCGTTTGATTCAAACATCACCGGATCACAATAACAATAATAAATCGATAGGACGTATACAGGTCATCGATCTGGATTTATCCAAGTATGATCAATTAGCAACTCGGTTTGATGTAGAGCATCAGCAAGGTAAAGAGTTTTTAAAAGGCGGGATAGAAACTAAAAACGTCTTTTTTAATCAGCTGATCACGCAAATAGAAAAAGTAGCAATTCGCTCGCACGACCCAATGCTTTTAACCGGGCCGACTGGGGCGGGTAAAAGCCAGCTGGCAACCCGTATATTTCAATTAAAGAAAAAACGTTCTATGTTAAAAGGCACGTTGGTATCAGTAAATTGCGCCACGTTAAAAGGTGAAAATGCGATGGCTGCGCTCTTTGGCCACACAAAAGGGGCATTCACTGGCGCGCAACAAGCAAGAGATGGCTTTTTACTGACAGCCCATGACGGCGTGTTATTTTTAGACGAAATAGGTGAGCTCGGTTTAGAAGAACAGGCAATGTTACTCCATGCAATTGAAAATAAAACTTTTCATCCTGTTGGCAGTGATACACCCATACAAAGTAATTTTCAATTAATTGCAGGTACAAATCGTAATTTGAAGCAAGAGATAGCCAAAGGCCATTTTAGAGCTGATTTATTTGCCCGTATTAATTTGTGGACATACGAGTTACCGGCACTTAAAGATCGAAAAGAAGATATTCCTGCAAATATCGATTACGAAGTCGATCTCTATGCTAAAAAAATGGGGCGCCGTGTACAATTTAACAAAGAAGCTAAAAGTACCTTCATTAACTTTGCCACATCAAACGAGGCTCTATGGACTGGCAACTTTCGCGATTTGAGCTCTGCAATTACAAGGTTGTGTACTTTGGCGGATTCTTCTCGGATCACGGTGGAAGATGTTAACGATGAAATAAAGCGCTTAAAGCAAGCGTGGTATCCTTACAATCAGCAATCATCCTCGAATGTGCTTTTACATTATCTCGAAAAAACTCAGGTCGATACATTAGATGATTTTGATATTAATCAGCTTGGCTATGTGCTTACTATTTGCCAGCAGCACAATAGTATGGCCTCTGCGGGGAGGGAGTTATTTAACGTAAGCCGCACGCTTAAGTCTCAAATAAACGATTCAAGTAGGTTACAAAAGTATTTGAGTAAATTTGGTTTAAAATGGAGTGATATCTCTTCTAAATCAAAGTAACGGTAGTTTAAAGCTATGTAATTTACCCCGATGCTTAATTATTATTTAGCTTAACCAAGGTCAAAAGATAGATTAAGCATTACTAGTTGCGGTTTTAATGTGCAATTAAGTGTTTTGCGATTACTATTTAAGCAGTTGGCTTATTCATTGTTAAAATAAAGGTTTTTGCTAGTGACAAGGCGGTAAAAACTTTTTATACTGCAACCCGCTTTAACCGCTCTTGTGGTTAAACGCTTCAAAATTTAGCGTTAGTTAACTAACATATGCTAATACAAAATGGCCCCTTAGCTCAGTTGGTTAGAGCACACGACTCATAATCGTTAGGTCCCCAGTTCGAGTCTGGGAGGGGCCACCACTTTTAAAGACTTCCAATAAAAATAATTAACAACTCTAAATGCTGTCATTAGGCGCGATGGTTAAACAATAAACCTGAGCTAGTATTCCCTGCTGATGAAAATAAATTCCCCATCAATGTTGATACGTTCTTTTTAACACTTATCTGTATTGAAATAAGCTCGCTGTCTAATTCTTGTTGTAACTCTGCAAGTTTAGTTTGTTGCTCAGTTTTAGACAGGCTTTTGTCAGTTTCAAGGCTCTGCATTTTATTTTGTAGATCTTTAATATTTTTAATCATTTGTTGTTGTGCGGTTTCAGCTGTTTCGTCACTGTCAGTTTTATTTTGAGTTGCTTCATCATCAATATTTTTAGCCGTTTTAGTCGAAGTTGTTTGTTCTTCCGTGTTATTTGCTTGCTGGGTGTTTGCTTGTGATTGTTTTAAATAATTTGGATCTGTGAGCAGTGATGAGGGTGTTGTTGTTAAGTTCATTGTGCGTCCCGTGCGGCTAAAAATTGACATGTTTTTTATAGTCAAAAGTTAATGCGTTAACCGTTCCATATTTAGGGATAGTAGTTGAGGGCGTTCCTGTATCGTGAAAAATACAATACAGGAATAAACTAAATTATGGTGAGGGTACTTCGGCCGTTTGTGGTAATGCTAAAGAAAGTAAGGCGGCTAACGCAATAAACGCGCTTGAGATCCATAAACACGCTTCAAGCCCATATTGCTGATATACCCAACCAGATAAAACAGTGCCTATTAATCTTCCCATGGCATTGGCCATATAGTAAAAGCCCACATCAAGTGACACGCCATCACTATCAGCAAGGCTGACAATTAAATAGCTGTGTAATGATGAGTTAATAGCAAAGACAGCACCAAATATCAGTAAGCCGATAATAATGGCTGCTTGTATATAAAAATCATAATGCAGCGCTAAGGCTATCAGTGCAGGAATGATGGTTAAGTAGCTAGCCCATAAAAATGCACTACGGCCATTGGGTACTTGCCCTGACTTTTTACCAGTAAAAGCAGGTGCAAATGATTGCACTATGCCATAACCAATTACCCAGCTTGCCATAAAGCCGCCAACCCACCAGTGATCCCAGCCAAATGTTGCAGCCAAGAATACTGGCAGCGCCACTACAAACCAGACATCTCTGGCGCCGAATAAAAATAACCGCGCCGCGGAGAGTACATTAATCGCTTTGCTCTTTGAAAATAACTCACTAAATTTAGCTTTGTTTTTAGCTTTGCCTAAGTCTTCTTTTAACGCGAATAAGCTAAATAGCCATACTGCTGTAAGCATGCAAATCATGGCAAGTATTGCACCATGAAATTCAAGTAGGGTAAGTAGTAAACCACCTAAAAAGAAACCCACTCCTTTTAGGGTGTTTTTTGAGCCGGTAAGTAATGCTACCCATTTGTATAGTTGGCTTTGTTCATCACTGGGAACGAGTAATTTAATGGCACTTTTTGCACTCATTTTATTGAGATCTTTTGCGATCCCAGAAAGTGCTTGTGCTGCCATTACATATAAAATACTTAGCATAGATGTTGGGGCTAATAACATTGCCAAGGCAACAATTTGTAATGCAAGACCAATGTTCATGGTTCTATTTAAACCAAAGCGAGCGCCTAACCAACCGCCGACAAGGTTTGTAATTACGCCAAAGATCTCATAAAACAAAAATAGCATAGCAATACTTAATGGATCATAACCTAATTGATGAAAATACAGCACGATCAACATACGCAGTGCACCATCAGTCAGGGTGAATGCCCAATAATTGCCTGTAATCACCAAATATTGTTTTATTTGCGGTGATAATGACGTAATTAGCCCCATGTTGGTTATTCCTTATCTGCCAAGCCAACTTTTAAAACGAGCTCTGCCGTGCGGTTTGCATAGCCCCATTCATTGTCATACCAGACGTAGAGTTTTACTTGTGTATTGTTAATGACCATGGTCGATAAGGCATCAATAATGCTTGAGCGAGGATCTGTTTTATAATCAACAGAGACTAACGGGCGCTCTTCATAACCCATGATATTTTTAAGTTCATTTTCAGAGGCTTGTTTTAGCAAGCTGTTAACCTCTTCAACCGTGGTATCGCGGTTAAGTTCAAATACACAATCAGTAATTGATGCATTTGTTAAAGGTACACGAATTGCGTGGCCGTTTAATTTGCCTTGTAACTCCGGAAATATATGAGTGATAGCCGTTGCTGAACCTGTTGTTGTAGGGATCAAACTAGTGCCACATGAACGCGCACGACGTAAATCTTTATGCGGCGCATCTATAATAGTTTGTGTGTTAGTTATGTCATGAATCGTAGTGATTGATCCATGTTTAATACCTATTTGCTCTTGGAGCACTTTAACAACAGGTGCGATACAATTAGTTGTACACGATGCCGCAGTAACAATTGGGTAAGTGTCTTTATTATAAAGGTGGTCGTTTACCCCCATTACAACATTTAAAATACCATTTTCTTTTACTGGTGCGGTTACTACAACGCGTTTTACACCTTGATCAAGATAGGCTTGTAATAAGGCTTTGGTTTTAATTTTACCTGAGGCTTCAATAACAACATCACAGTTAGACCAGTCAGTGTCTTGAGTTTTGGTATTTTGTGTAAAGCCAATAGCTTTACCATTAATAACTATTGTATTGTCAGTATGCTCTGCTTCGTGGTGCCATTTACCGTGGACAGAATCAAACGTCATTAAATGCGCAAATGTTTCAGCATTACCTGCGGGGTCGTTAATATGAACAATTTCAATATCGGCCCAATCATACGCTGCGCGCATTGTTAAACGTCCCATACGGCCAAAACCGTTAATACCCACTTTTATAGCCATTGTTAAATCCTTACTTGGTTGTGTATGTGTATGTGTATGTGTATGTGTATGTGTATGTGTATGTGTATGTGTTTAATTTTAAATGAAACTCTTATTAATAGTCGTTAGCGGCAAAAGCTGACTTTATCTGGGCGGTCATGCATTACAGCTAATCTTTTTAAGTCGTCAGTTATTAAAGCAATGTTACTTTCAGTCGTTTGGTTAATGATTGCTTTAGCCCAATCAGGTAAAAACGGGTTGATTTGATAAAATACCCATTGGCCATTCTTTCTATCAGTGATTATGTTTGCTTTTTTTAGTACAGCTAAATTACGGGATACCTTAGGTTGGCTTTGTTCATTTAGCGCTATCATTAATTCACATACACATAGTTCGCCATGGTAATTGGCAAGCATAAGTGTTTTTAAGCGTATCTCATCCGTTAGGCATTTATAAAAAACAATGGGATCAAAATGCACTGGCTGCGCTTGTTCATTTATAAAAGTATTTTTGGTGAGTTCATCGTGTGTGGTTTGCTCGGTATTGTTTATTACCTTAAGAAACATAATTAAACGATTATTCAATTCATTAATAGTCATTAAAAATGGGTTTAAGCCTGAGCGTGTTTTGGGATCTGGAAGATCCCATGCAAGTTGATTTACTGCATATGGATAAGCACGGCATTCTTGATTAGCTTGATCGCATAACGTAATAACGTAATCAAATTGCCTACTTTCAAAATACTTAATACTTTTTGCAAGTAGTGATGATGTTGGAATAGCAAATGTCTCTAAAGCCAAAAGCGTTCGTGGGTCGATAATGCTTGGTGTAGTACCCGCACTATATACTTCAAACCGCTCATTTGCTTTATGGCGTAGTAGAGCCTCAGCAATTTGTGAACGTGCTGAGTTTTCAGTACATATAAACAGCACGGTTATTTTTGGTTTACAACTGTTAGGCATAAAGAGTGTATCAATCAGGTGTTTTTCAATATTATATATATGAAATTTCATATATACAAATGGTTTTGCTGTTTTTTTGTCCGATGTAGTGACTTGTTCAAGTGCACCTTGCTCTAATTACTAAATACTGGCTTAGTTTAGATGTGTTTTCGAACGTTTCGTTTGATATTTGCTCGAACAGTACTTTATTTCAAGTTTTCTTCAAATAACGCTTGCGTAAAATCCGCCGCGCCCTATAATGCGACCCCACTGAGACGGCAGAGCGCAACGCATAGCGGGGCAAGAGTTAATCAGTGAGTCGAGTAAAACTTGAGTTTGAATTTTTATAAAGTTTAAATTTAAGTGTTGACAAAAAAATAGGAAAGCGTAGTATGCGCAGCCCTAGCGAGATAAAGTTTAACTTTAATCGCAACGTTCTTTAACAATATAAAGCAATCATCTGTGTGGGCACTCGTGCAGATTGAGTTCTAACAGCCGAACTTAACTTTCTTTTTAGATAGGTAAGCAAGGCAAAAAATTTAGAGTCTCAATGTGATTTCTCGAAAGAGAAACTGAGTGACCAACAGAATAGTTATTTCGGTAATTATTCAGCACAGTCAATTCAATATCGAAAGATATTAAATAAATTCAGAATTCATTGAGCAGGTTCTTCATTCCTTATTGGATGAGAACAGAAAAAACTTTTAATTGAAGAGTTTGATCATGGCTCAGATTGAACGCTGGCGGCAGGCCTAACACATGCAAGTCGAGCGGTAACAGAGAGTAGCTTGCTACTTTGCTGACGAGCGGCGGACGGGTGAGTAATGCTTGGGAATATGCCTTTTGGTGGGGGACAACAGTTGGAAACGACTGCTAATACCGCATGATGTCTACGGACCAAAGTG